>CAYZIV010000097.1:0-5721 GCA_964478475.1 uncultured Gammaproteobacteria bacterium
TAATGAATTTTAATACTTTTGACATAAGCGCGTCTGCAATGGGTGCTCAAAGAGTTAGAATGGACACAATCGCAAGTAATATAGCGAATGTAAACACTACAAAAAATCCTGACGGATCACCGGGTGTTTACAGAAGAAAAGAAGCTGTATTTGCAAGCGTTTATCATGACAAATTAAACGGCAACAGTTCTGACGATTTTTTTACTGAAAAGAGATCAGGTGCTAGTTTAAGCGGAAGAGTAGAAAAAAATATTGATACGCGCTCAAGTGGAGTAAAAGTTATGGAAGTGGCAGAAGACCATAAGACGCCGTTGCAGACAGTTTATAACCCTTCTCATCCTGATGCTAATGCAGAAGGTTATGTAGAGATGCCAAATGTGAATGTTGTAACTGAAATGGTAGATATGATGTCAGCAAGCAGGGCTTATGAAGCGAATGTAACGACGGTTAAAGCGACTAAAAGTATGATAAATGCGGCAATGAAGATATAAATAAAAGAGGTTAAGTATGGTTAATTCGTTGGGAAATATAGGAAACATAAATCCTCAGTTAATGAACAGCAAAATAAACGTTGGTTCTTTTAATCAGGATTTTATGAATTACAGAGATATAAATAAATTGGATGATTTATCGGATGAATCCGGCAAATCAGAGTTACTCAAGGGAGTTGTTACAAAGATTCAATCGGGTCAGAGATTAGAGGAAACTGATTTTGAGGGGTTATCCCACGGTGATTCTGAGTTAATCAAAGATTTGCAAGGGTTGGTTGATAATACAGGTCAAAGCGGAATTTCACCGCAAAGAATTCACAGCACTCAGGAAGTAGCAGAAAATTTTTCCGGCTTGCTTGATAAGTATTTAAATAATGTTAACCAAAAAAGTCAAAAAGCTCGAGAAGCAGTTGAAACATTTGCTTCAGGCGGTGATATAGATATTCATTCAGTGATGATAGCCTCAGAAAAAGCGAGTCTTTCTATGCAACTGGCTATGCAGTTGAGAAACAAGGCAGTTCAGGCATATACCGAAATAAAAAATATTCGGGTATAGTAAATTTTTTAAAAAATTTACAATTATAAATAAAATTTGAACCTTTATAAGAAAACTGAAAAGCAATCAGGAACTTAATGAAACAGTGTTTAACCACAATTTAAAATGTTAACTAAATTACTTTTAACGCTCGGTATAGTATAATTATCGGAAATTGCAGGAGAAAAAATTGGAAAATTACTTCGAATTATTGGGGAATGATTTAAAAAAACTTTGGGGAGCATTGGACTTCCCTAAAAAAGCTTTGATTGTTCTGCTTAGTCTTGCGGCTGTAGGGGCGATTTCCTTTATTATTTCAAAATCCACAGAGCCGCAGTGGAGTGTATTATACAGTGATTTGAGCGAAACAGATTCGATAGCAATAACTCAGAATCTTAAAGAAGCCGGTTATATGTATAAAATGACTGAAGACAGGAAAACAATTCTTGTTCCCGGCAAGGTAAGGGAAGAATTAAGATTATTAATAGCAGAGCAGGATTTAATTCAGGATAGTAACCCCGGTTTCCAGCTCTTGAGCAAAATGCAGTTTGGAAGCACTGAATTCCAGAATAAACTTACCAGGCAGAAAATTTTTCAAGATGAAATAACCAGGACTATTCAAAGCATAAGAGGAGTTAGCCAGGCAAGAGTTCAGATAGCGGAACCTGACAGGTCAGTTTTTGCTGACAGGGATGAGCGTCCGACAGCTTCAGTGATGTTGATTTTGGACGGAAGCGTAAGGCTTAAAACAGATCAGATAAAAGCAATTAAAAACATTGTTGCTTATGGCATACCGAGATTGACTCCGGAGAGGGTTTTTGTGTCAGACCAAAATGGGATCTCTCTAACAGATGAAATTGATGAAACTTCTTCAGGATTAACTGATTATAAAAAACAATTTGAAGTAGAAACAGCGGGAAAAATACAAAAAGTTCTGCAAAAAATAGTGGGAATTGGAAATGTCAGCGTTGAAGTAAGCGCAGATATGAACTTTGACAGGTCTAAAAAAACAGTCGAAAAATACCTTCCTGTGGGCCAGGATAGGGATAATTATACAGGAGTGCTTGCCAGTGCCAGAGATGAAATTGAAAAATACGGCAAAGGTAAAAATCAGGATAATTCCTCAGAACTTCCCGATGTAAACAGCCTGGAAGGAGTCGATAAAAATACAGATTATCAAAAATCCAGAACTTCCAGGGATTATAATGTTTCTAAAGAAATTGAACAGATTGTTTATGCGCCCGGAAAAGTTGAAAAAATGTCAATAGCAGTGGCGCTTAATAGAATTTTAACTGCAGAGCAAAGAGAAGAAATAAGAAATCTTGTTGCCTCAGCAAGCGGAGCCAATGTAGAAAGAGGGGATAAAATCACGATAACAGGGATGCAGTTTGCTCCAACACCCGGAGAAGAAGCAGAACCTTTATTAAGACAAATGCAAAAAAATTCTACAATGGAATTTATATTTAAACAAGTCGGTCCTCTTGTGGTAATATTGATTTTAGGGATAGGAGCATTAGTGGTTCTTAATTCATTGCTTAAAAAACCGCTTCAGGGAGAGGAAGTTTATGGCGCGAACAGATATTATGAAGAATTTCCCGAAGAAGATACAGAAATTCCGGATCTGCTATCAACAACAGCTCCAATGCCATCAATAGAAGCTAATTTGGACCCTGAGGTTGAAAAAATGAGAGGTGAAATTAACAGCACTATCGTGTCTGATCCTTCAGAAGCAGCCAGGTTACTTCTTTCATATATTAAGGATTAATGAAAAATGGTTAATATAGAAAATTTAACTTTCGCTCAAATGACAAATTCCCAGAAAGTGGCAACGCTTTTAATATCATTGGGTCCAGCCACTGCAACTGAAGTGCTGAAAAACATTCCTGATGAAGATCTTATTGAGCAGATAACTGTAGATATTTCAAATTTGCATAAAATTCCACCTGAAATTATGGATGAAGTGCTTGAAGAATTTTATTCATACTTCCAGGCAAGCAGCCTTGTTTCAAGAGGGGGGCTGGATTATGCGAGAAAGATTTTAGAAGAAGCTTATGGTGAAGAGAAAGCAGGCTCTGTTCTGGAAAAGTTGGCAACTACAAGAAATAATCCGTTTCAGTTTTTTAATGACGCTGATCCTTCACAGCTGGCAACTTCTTTTCAAAATGAAAATCCTCAATTAATAGCATTGGTTCTTGCTTATTTAAAACCTGAAAAAGCAGCAGCAGTTATTAATAATCTTCCGGAAAAAATGCAGTTTGAAGTTTCTACAAAGATTGCGGAAATGGATAGGACAAATCCGGAAATCCTCAAGGAAGTAGAAAAAATAATTGAAAATAAATTTTCTTCCGTTGTAGCTCAAGACTTTTCACAAGCAGGCGGCGTTGAGGTTCTGGCAGATATTCTTAACAGAACAGAAAGATCTTCAGAAAAAAGGATTATGGAATACCTGGAAAATCAGGATTTAGAAATGGCTGAGCGGGTAAGAGAGCTTATGTTTGTGTTTGAAGATATTGTAAAACTCGATGACCGTTCAGTTCAGCGTATACTTAGAGAAATTGAAACAAAAGACCTTGCTCTTGGCCTTAAAGGAGCTAATGAAGATGTTAAAGATAAAATATTCAGAAACATGTCAGAAAGAGCTTCCGGAATGCTTAAAGATGATATGGAATTTATGGGTCCTGTCAGGTCAAAAGAAGTTCAGGCAGCTCAAACTGCAATTGTAGCTGTTGTAAGAGCTTTAGAGGCTACCGGAGATATTGTGATAAGTTATGACGGATCGGAGGAAGATTTCATTGAATAACAGGATAAAAAGTTCTGAAGTTCAACTTGGCAGATCCATGCTTCTTGAACATGTAAAAGGTTTAGGGGGCACAGTTACTCTTGAAGAAATAGAAGAGCAAAATAAAATTAAACAAAAAAAGATTATGGATGACATTGTGGCTGAAGCTAAACAGCAGGCAAAAGCCATCATTGAATCTGCTGAAAATAATGCGGCTGATATGATAAAAAAATCCGAAGAAGAAATTTTGAAAAAAATTGAAGAAATAGAAATTCTTAAACAGCAAACTATCGAAGAGGCTACTAAACAGGGATTCCAAAAAGGTTATGAAGACGGCATTAACCAGGCAAAGCAGGAAATTATTGATAATATATGGGGGATAGACGTTCTTACAGAATCATCTTTTAAAATAAAAAAAGAAATAATTGATTCTGCTGAAAAAGATATTATTGAATTATCTACTGCAATTGCAGAAAAAATAGTAAAACGTAAGCTTCAATTGAAACCTTCAATGATGCAAAAAATTATAAAATCATCAATAGAGCAATTAAAAGATAAAGAAGAAGTAAAAATTATAGCAAATCCTGCTCTAGTTAATAATCTTTATGATTTTTCCGAGGAAATTAAGGAAACTGTAAAAGGGTTAAAGACAATCAAAGTCATAGAAGATAGGACAATTCCCAGAAACGGTGTAATTGTTGAATCTTTGGATTCCAGAATAGATGGAAGAGTTGAAACTCAATTAGCTGAAATTGTTAAAAACATAATGAGAGAATTTTCGCAAAAAACCTTGACAGAGGGGATTCCTAAAGAAATAGACGTGAAAATTGATGATAATGCACGAAAAATAAAAAAGAATAAAAAAGAAAAGGATGAGTAAAAACTCATCCTTTTCTTTTTTATTCTTAATAAATTTTCTAGATACCACCGAGATTATAATCAAATAATATTCTGTTTATAGCTTTGGATGATTCACCTTCGAGAAGTTGATAGTCATTTGTGCCAAAGAAATTTTGTAATTCCGGAGAATTTTTCATCTCAGGATATGCTTGTGTAAAGTCAAATAGCGATTCAGGCGAATTTAAGAAACTTAAATCAAGTCCTAAATCTTCTAAATTTGATGGTGGGTTTTTGGGGTCAAATATTGTATTTGTTCCGGTAGTTGTTCCTTTAGGTTCAATTTGTGGCTTTTCTGTGAGTTCTTTAGGCTCAGAAGATCTAACCCTGGTATTGGATGACATTGTTGGTCGAGCGGTTCTTACAGTTCTTCTTGTTTCTCTCGTAGTTCTGTCTGCAGCTCTTTCTGTTGCCATTCTTGCAACTGTACTGCCAACTGTTTTAATCATTTATAGTTGCCTCCATATTAATTTTAGTTATTATGTTTATAATCTAAACAATATATTTTGTTATGCTTATGTATATAAAAAAAATATACTTTTGATAATTGATAAAAAAGTATATTTTAAAAAAAATTTTTAATATAATTTAACAATAGATATTTTTCTTTGCTATGGAGGATTTTGATTAGATTGTAATGCTTTCATCGCTTGTTGCAAGGAGTTTTAGTACATCAAAAGTCGTTACAATGCCTATGAGTTTATCATATTCGGTTACTAAAAGCCTATGAATTTTGTTTTCATACATCATTTTGGCCATATTTGCAACTGATGCATCCGGTTCTATGGTTAATAAATCCTCTGACATTATTGTTAAAACAGGATTGTCAAAAAACTTTGAATCGTTTAGCAGTTTAAGGTCTAAATCCCCTCTGATCGGTGTTAAATAAAAGCTGTGTGAGCTTTCATTTTTTATTATGTCAGTCAAGCTTACGACACCTGTAAGAACTCCTTCTTGGTTTAATACAGGGAGTCCTGATATGTCATTATTGGAAAAAATTTGCACCGCATCTCTTATGG
>CAYZIV010000098.1:0-5711 GCA_964478475.1 uncultured Gammaproteobacteria bacterium
ATTCCCGGTTTTGGAAAATCAGGTATATTTCTAATTTTTGTCTTTACATACTCAGGCATTTATTATCTCTCCTTGAACACAATAATATTATACTAAAAAATTATTTATATCTTAAAAACCTTTATAATTACTTTTTACTGCTTGTTCTCTCATAAAAATCTTTCAAAGCAGCTTCTTTATTCGTAAATATAGGGATAACCTTGTCTAAAAATATATATGATAAAGCATCGCTTATTGAATTATTCACACTGCATAGTCTTAATGATCCGCCCTGGCTGTTGGAAAATTTATATGCATAAACTATTATATTTAAAATTTCTGAACTCTCAACAGTTACATCTTCCAAATCGAAAATAAGTTTATTAAAACCTGTTAACGAAAGATTTACAATCTCTCTTTTTAGTTCCTCTACAACACCTGTTTTAAATATATTCTTTATTTTTATAGAAACTATTTTGTTGTCTTCATCTTCGATTGTTGTTTTGATGCCTGAATTTGTCCCTCTTTTAATTTCATCAAAATCTCTTAGTTTATTTAGAATTTTTATATGCCATTCTTCTGTCTTGCCGATAAAATCATCCGCGCCTCTCGTAAAACATTCATTTATGTGATTTTTATCATCAGATCCTGAAATTATTATTATTTTTGTGTCATTTTTTGTTGTTTGTTCAAATGACTTTAGTTCTTCCATCAGTTTAAAACCGTCTTCCGGCTCAGGAATAAATAAATCAAGGAAAACATAATCAAAATTGTGTTTTTTATAAATATCCTTCGCTTCTTGACTGGTTCTTGCTATATATGTATTATAATTTGATTTTGTCAGCAGTTTTGTTAATTGATACAGTGAAACCTCCAAATCATCCACTAATAAAATATTTTTATTGTTTGTTTCATTGATGTCATTTGTTTTATCTTTATCCGGATAATATGGCGTGAATCTTCTTTCCATTTCCACTAAAACTCTGGAAATGTCTTTCTCTGTTACATCTTGTGGAGAAACTTCTCCAATAAGCTCATATAATTTAACTATTTGCTGCGGTGTTAATTTAACCAATTTTTTAACTCCTGTGTTGGTCATTAAAATTAATTAATTTGTCTCACAATTTAATTATGCATCTTTTTATTAATGTTTATCCTTCTCTCCATAATTTAGGATAAAACAGTTGAAATTTAACCCCTTTAATTTAAATAAAGTTTTCAGCTACATTTAAAAAATTACTTTTTTATTATATCTTAAATAAAAGTTAATTTTTTATATTTTTTTAAAACAAAGGAAACCAATGGAAAAAATCAAGTTAAATATAAAAATATTGGATAATAATAAAAAAATTCCATACTACGCAACAGATGGATCAGCCGGAATGGATATCACAGCAGGCATTGACCAGCCCCTGGAAATAAAGCCTTTTGAAAGAAAACTCGTCCCGACTGGAATGATTATTGAGCTTCCTCAGGGCTACGAAGCTCAAATTCGCCCGAGATCAGGCTTGTCTGTAAAGCATGGGATAACTTTGATAAATTGCGTCGGAACCATTGACGAAGATTATAGAGGAGAAGTCTGCGTTCCATTAATTAATTTATCCGATAAAATATATGAAATTCAACCCGGAGAAAGAATAGCTCAAATGATTATTTCTCCGGTGCAAAAGGTCGAAATTCAGCTGATAAATGAAATAAATTCAACCGCAAGAAATTCCGGAGGCTTCGGTTCTACAGGAAAATAAAAATATATTGACAATAAAATTATATTCCTGTTATCTTAGATATACAAAGCAAACAACTAAAAGACTGTGCCCCCATCGTCTAGAGGCCTAGGACACCTCCCTTTCACGGAGGCGACAGGGATTCGAATTCCCTTGGGGGTACTTTTTTATTTGGGTTTTTATTTGTTTTTTAGAATCATTTATTATTAGATTTAATATAAATAATCACTTTCTAATAGAGTTTATAAATATGAAACCAACTTGTGAACTAGGATATAAAAATAACAGACGGTATTTAAAATGTCTAAAGTGCGGACATATTACCGTTAATGCCGAAAATATTTATAACAAATATTGCAAAAAATGCAAAACCTATCACACAACTTCTCAAGAGCAAAAAACTATTCTAAATCCAGCTAACTACAAACCATACAACCCAAGAGGTTGATTTGCATTTAAAAAATTTATATCGTTTCTGCTGGCTATGAAGTGGTTATTTACAAGGTTTTCCCTGTTATATATAATTTCTTTTTTTGTAACTATATCTATAATTTTACATCCTGCTTCGTTCATAATTATATGTCCAGCAGCAGTATCCCATTCCATTGTCCCGTTAAGTCTTGCATAAACATCAATCTCTCCTTCTGCGAGTTTGCAAAACTTCAGGGCTGACCCGTATCTTTTTATATTGTTGACGTTGTATTTTGCGTAAAAGGCTTTTGTCTCTTCTGTTGAATGGAAATTACTGTCGCTTCCTATTAAATCTGTTCTTTGAGAGTTATTAAATATTCTCTCCCCGTTTTTAAAAGATCCTTTATCTTTTTCAGACCAGTAACATAACCCTTCGGCAGGGATTAAAACCACTCCTAAAACTGGCTTGCGGTTTTCTACCAGTGCGATATTAACTGTAAACTGATTATTTTTTACTAAAAAATCTTTAGTCCCGTCCAGCGGATCAACCAACCAGAATTTGTCCCAGTTTTTCCGCTCTTCATAATCAATTTGAGTCTCTTCGGTCAAGACAGGGAAATCAGAAAATTTCTTTAACCCTTCTATAATAATCGTGTTTGCTATAATATCAGCCTCTGTCACAGGTGAATCATCTTTTTTGTATTTAACCTGAGGGTCAACCTTTTTATATACATCTAAAATAGCCTGAGCTGCATTATCCGCAACGGTTTTTACCTGTTCAATCATTAATTTCCCTTTTTATAACAAATCTTTTATCTGATCTAAAATCAATTCGGCTTTTTCATCGAAATTGAAGTCAGGATCATCAATATACAATGAATAAACAGGATAATCGGATTTTTCATATTCGACATTGTCTCTGATTTTTCCGTTTAATTCGTATTTGTCTTGAGGTGCTTTTGTTTTAAGCACTTCATTCGTTGCTTCTATATGAAACTCAAGGTAATTATCAGCTCCGACAATCTCTTTAGCTGACTCCCTTGCCTTTTTATACCTGCTAATAGATGTAACAATAGTAATAATACCGTTATTGACAAATTGATTAGCGATTTCCGCAATTCTTCTTGTTTGTTCATAAACTCCTGCCTCATTAAACTCAAGGTCAGAGCTTATTCCAAATCTTAAATTAGCAGAATCCAAATAACTAACTGTTTTTCCTAAATCAAACAGTTTTTTCTCCAGCTTGATAGCAATCTCATTTTTTCCGCAACCTGTAAGACCGGTTATCCAAATAACTTTTGCTTTTTGAGCTAGCTTCTCTTCTTTTTGTGACTTGGTTACCAATCTTGGGCGAGGTTTTAAGTTTTTACTTTTAGGCTCTAAAAACCTGTTTTTTAATGTATCAACGGTCTGAAGAACGATTCCGCCGCCTGAAACGTTGAGATCATCGACTATTACAAACCGTCCTGTCGTCTGAAATTCTGCAAATTCATCAAAACAAACTGTTTGTTTTGTTTTAATAGTTATTTCAGCAACTTCGTTCTTATTAACACAGTCAAAATTACTTGCTATATCTAGATTTGAGGAATCAATAACTTTGTTTATCGAAAATACTTCACACTCGAGTTCTTGAGTTGTCAATTTAAGTTTGTAAGTTTTGCCTTTTACCAAGGGAGTTTTGCCCATCCAAAAAATATTTGCGTTGAATATATTACTTTTTTGAGGTTTATTGCTCTCATTCGAAATAACTTCGCCTCTTTTGTTGAAAAATTCATCCTCAACCGTAATTCCAACGCACATTCCTGCTGACACAAAGTCTTTATCCCATTTATTAGGCCAATTTTCGATGGTTTTTACTCTTGTGGTTTTACCTGAAGGGTTTATTGTTATTTCATCTCCGACCTTTAAAGTCCCTGATTCTATTCTGCCTGCTAAAATTCTTCTGTGGTCAAACTTATAAATATCTTGAAGAGGGAATCTTAGCGGTTTATCTTCCAGCTCAGGATCTTTTTCAACGAAATCCAGAGCTTCAATTACTGTAACTCCCTTATACCAGCTCAAATTATTAGACCTTGTTGCAATGTTGTCACCATTAAACGCTGATACAGGGATATATTCCAGCGGTGTTATATTTAAATTACTTAAAAATTTATCGAAAATTTTTCTGATTTCGCTATATTTTTCTTCTGAATAATCAATTAAATCCATTTTATTGACAACAACAAAGACTTTTTTTATCCCCAGAAGCGATAGTATATAACCATGTCGTCTTGATTGCTCCTGGACACCTTCGTTGGCGTCTATCATTAACAAAGCGGCTTCAGCGTTAGAAGCGCCTGATATCATATTTTTCAGGAATTCTTTGTGCCCGGGGGCGTCTATTATTACGTAATCCCTTTTTTCGGTATTGAAATTTATATTGGTAGTGTCAATTGTGATGCCCTGTTTCTGCTCTTCTTCAAACGCATCAAGCAGATAGGCATACTCAAAAGGCTTGCCGTTTTCTTGAGAAATGCGTTTAACTTTTTCAATGGCTCCATCCGGCAAAGAGTTTGTATCAAACAGAAGTCTGCCGATCAATGTCGATTTGCCGTGATCTACGTGACCTACCACGACTATATTTAGTTTTTCTCTTGTTTTTACTACTGTTTCCATTACATATACCCCTTGCTTCTTAGTTTTTGCATAGCGTAAGAATCTTCCTGATCTTGGGCTCTGCCTGACCTTTCGGTTTGTTTTGTGTTTTTAAGCTCTTCAACAATACCCTCTACGGTTGTAACTTCTGAATCAATCGGAGATGTGCAGGGATAGCAGCCTAAACTTCTGTATCTCTTTCCGTTTCTAGAAAAATACAGGTCAACTACCGGTATATTCTCTTTTTGAATATATTGCCATATATCAACTTCCGTCCAATGCAGGATTGGATGGATTCTTATATGGTTTCCTTTTTTAAAGTCAGTCTTAAATTGATCCCACAATTCAGGCGGCTGGTCTGTATAATCCCATTCGGATTCCGCATTTCTTTCGCTGAAAACTCTTTCTTTAGAACGAGAACCTTCTTCATCTCTACGAACTCCTAGTATCAGCCCTTCAAATCCAAATTTTGTAACAACTTCTTGAAGCGGTTTTGTTTTAAGACTTCCACAACAAACAAGCCTGCCTTTTTCGGGGTTCATACCTTCTTCCAGTGCTTCTTTATTTTGATGGACTATCAGGTTTAAGTTCTGTTCTTTTACCAGTTTATCTCTGAATTCAATCATTTCAGGAATTTTAAAGCTTGTATCAACGTGAATAAGCGGAAACGGACACTGCCCGAAAAAAGCTTTCTGTGCCAGCCAGAGCATAACTGTTGAATCCTTGCCGATTGACCACAGCATACCCAGTTTACCGAAATGTTTGTATGCTTCTCTTAGAATATAAATGCTTTGTGCTTCAATTGTTTCTAAATGATTCATAATTCCTCTTTTTATAAGTATTTATTCTTAATTAAGTAGTCTATTATTGTATTAACACTATTTTCAACAGTCATTTTGCCTGAGTTTATTATTATTTCAGGATTTTTAGGCGGTTCGTAAAGCTGGTCTTTGCCTGTGAAAT
>CAYZIV010000099.1:0-5626 GCA_964478475.1 uncultured Gammaproteobacteria bacterium
TCTTTGAAATTGCTCATTTTCTTGATGTAATTTGAAGAACTTATGTAAGGTTTAGTCATTATAATTCCGCCGTCTGCATATTGACTCATTCCGTATACGTTTGGCGTCATTACCCAGTCATAAGCATCTATATATAATTCCATAAACCATTTATATACTTCATTTGGGTTGATTTCACACAGGAGTATAAAGTTTCCCAAGACCATTAATCTTTCTATATGGTGCGTGTAAGCTGTATCTAATAACTTTTTTATGACTTTATCAACAGGCTCAACCCCTGTTGAACCATCATAAAAAGCTTTCGGAAGAGGGTTTGTGAATCTGAAAAAGTTTGTATTTTTTTCCTGCTCTTCTTTAAGTGTGTATACGCTTCTGATATATTCCCGCCAGCCTGTAACCTGTCTTATAAATCCTTCCAATGAATTTATATTAACCTCGTTTTTTGAAGCAAAGTCCAGTGTTTCTTTTACCACTTGAGAAGGGGTTATTAATCCGGAATTAAGCGCAAATGAAATTACTGAATGAAATAAATAATTTTCATCACTGTGAATAGCGTCTTCATAGTCACCAAAAAGGTTTAATCTATTTTCAAGAAAATCCTTAAACCACTCTATAGTTCCCTGATGATCAGTGGGATAAATAAAATTGTCTAAAGATCCCGGATTTTTAGGAAAGTTTTTTTCTACATAATTTTGAGCTTCTTTTACATATTTATCAGGCTTAAAGCTCTTTATTCCAGGAATTTTTAAATCAGATGGGATTTTCTTTCTGTTTTCAGGGTCAAAACTCCATTTCCCTCCGGTAGGTTTGTTTTGTTTGGTTACCAGAATTTTTTGCTTTTTTCTTTGATTAATATAAAAAGGAGTGAAAGAAAATTTATCTGAATTTTTAAAATAATCGAAAATTTGTTGCTCTTTGGTTAGAAAACCGGGGTTTTCGATTTTAACTGTTTCGATATTGTTTTTTTTGCATTCTCTAAGAATTTTCGCTTCAACTTTTGAATCTACCGGGTCAATAAAATATAATTTATTGATTCGGTTTTCTTTCATTTTTTCAATCAAAATTGATGCTTGTTTATGTTCAATGTATATTACTTTATGCTTTTGGGCGGAGAGATTATCTTTGTATTTTTGCATAGAAGCCCTGTGTAATATCAGCTTTTTTTTGTGAAATTGAAAATCTGAAAAATACCGGGAATCTTCTATAATAAAGAGAGTCTTGTCTTTTGAAACCAGCGGATTGTTTTCAAATAATTGATTTGGGAAAATTATTGCGGCTTCTTTCAATGATTGTTAGCCTTTCATTATTACAAATAAGTTTATTCCGGAATTAAAATTTTATTAATTTTATGAAGGATACCGTTTTTAGCTTTTATGTCAGTTTCTATGATCTTTGCATCATTAATAGATAAAGATGCATTGTCGATATCTTTATATACCTGCACTTTTTTGCCACTCATTGTTTTAATATCATCAAGGCTTTCCACCGCTTTTATTGGTAAAATAATCGAAATTAAGTGATATTTTAATAATTCAATAAGCTTTTCTTCGTTACCTATTTTCATGAGATCTTCTAAAATATCTTTTTCACCCATGTTAAAAGCATTATCTTCAGGAGCAAAAAGAGTTATGTTTTCTGACAGCATTAAAGTTTCTGCAAGTCCTGATGTTTCCAGAATATTTGCCAGCTTTGTACAGCCTGAAAAAAATGCTGCTTTAACCATACTCAGGTTTTCATAATTTTTTACCATACGGCTTACCTTTGTCTATTTAAGTTCTTTCAAAACCTGTTTGGTTATATCTTCTCCTCCGGCAATAACAGTTTGTTTGTCTATTACCATATCAAGTTTTTCCTGATCGGATACTTTTTTGATTGTTGTTAGTATATTATTTTGAACTTTTTTCCATTTTTTAGAAAAATCTTCTTTAAATTTATTGTTTTTTTTCATAATTTCATCGGCAAGTTTTTTTTCCAGATCTTCTCTTTCTTTTTCGTCTACTTTTTTTACATCTTCTCTTGCCTTGAGGATCATTTTTTTAAGTTCTTCCTGATTAGCTTGTAAAGCAGCTTGCGCTTCTTTTGCCTTATTGTAATTTTTAACGATTTCTGTCATGTCAACTAAACCTATTTTGACTTCAGCAAATGTTTTGTCATTTGCTATAAGAAAGGAGCTGAATACGGCCAGCGTGATGATTAATAATTTTATTTTGTTCATGTTTTTAGTCCTTTTTTATTAACAGGACTAAAGTATAAAAAAGTTATTCAAATTTTTATATAGCTCATATTTCTAATAGAAGTTTAGTCACTTGTTTAAATATTTTTGACAAGAGTATAAAATTATAAAGATTTTGCATGGGAATTTACTTTAAAACTCTTTTGGGCTAAACTAAACCACAAAGTATATAAATAATGTTTTTGAAAAATAAATATAATTTAAAATTTATAAAAAGAGGATAAATAAATGACAAATCAAGCAGTTATGAGCGAATTGCAGGAAAGCAGTTTTCAATTAACGGAAGAACAGCAGGATATAAGACAATGTGTTAGAGAGTTTGCTGAATCAGTGATAGCACCAAAATCTGCCGAAATAGACGAAACAGCCAAGTTTCCCTTTGATATTTATAAAGAAATGGTTGAAAATGGACTGGTTACTCTTCCTTATCCGGAAGAATACGGCGGCGGAGCAGCAGATCCTGTTACAGAGTGTATTCTTGTAGAAGAGTTATCAAGAGTTGATTTATCTTGCGCCCTTGCATGTCTTGTGAATACGCTTGGAAGCAAACCGATAATGCTTGGTGGTTCAGAAGAGCAAAAGAAAAAATATATTAGCCGTATTACCTCTGGAGAAAGTCTTTGTGCTTTTGGATTAACAGAAGCCGGTGCAGGAAGCGATTTTATGGGAATTAAAACTCGCGCAGTTAAACAGGGTGATAAGTATATTATTAACGGCACAAAACTTTTTATAAGCCATGGAAATATTTCAGATATTTGCACCGTTTTTGCAAAAACATCTCCGGAACCGGGTTTAAAAAGCTTGAGCTGTTTTATTGTTGAAAAATCTTTCCCGGGGTTTAAAGTCGGAAAAACTGAGCATAAATTAGGCATTAGAGGTTCAGAAACTGCTGAATTGATTTTTGAGGATATGGAAGTGCCGGCAGAAAACCTTATCAGCATGGAAGGGTCAGGCTGGAAGCTTGCAATGAATACTCTCGATACTTCAAGGCCTGGAGTAGGAGCTCAAGGCGTAGGTGTTGCTCAGGGCGCGCTTGACTTTGCATTTAAATATGCTCGTGAAAGAGAACAATTTGGTCAGCCTATAGGTAATTTTGAAGCTGTTCAGAATATGCTGGTAAACATGGCAATGAAAGTTGAAGCGGCCAGGCTTCTTGTTTATAAAGCGGCTACTCTTGTTTCAGCTAATGATAAGGCAAAATCTATGTATGCAGCTCTTTCTAAGTGTTATGGCGGAGACATAGCAATGGAAGTTACTAATGACGCTGTTCAGGTTCTCGGTGGGTACGGGTTTACTAAGGAATTTCCTGTAGAGAGAATGATGAGAGACGCAAAAATCACTCAGATTTATGAAGGAACTAATCAGGTTCAAAGAATGGTAGTTTCAAGACATCTTTTAAAGGCTTATAAATAAATTGAATTAATAAACAAAAGGGTTTGGTTTTTTACAACCAAACCCTTTTAAATTGTTTAAGAGTAAAAAATTTACCAAATGACCATTTTTGTTGTTAAATATATTCAGCATGCTAATTATGAGGAGAATTTTTAAATGATAAGTTTTGAATGGAAAAATGTCGATATATCGGTAATTGGTAATGAACACGGCATTGAGGTTAAAAAAGAATTTGAGCAATATAAAACAAAAATTTCAAATATAATAACTGATCTATATAAAAATAAAGATGTTCCGGGAAAATGGCTAAAATGGCTAAACCTTGGATATAAAGAAGATTTAGTAAAAGAAATCAACGAATACGCGCAAAGTGTAAAAGGAAAATTTGATAATGTTTTGGTACTAGGAATAGGCGGTTCTGCACTTGGTGGAATCTGCGTTACGGAGGCTCTTTTAAAACCTTACTGGAATATTCTCAATAAAGAACAAAGAGATGGTTTTCCACGAATTTTCTTTTTAGATAACATCGATCCTGATCAAATTAACGGTCTTTTGGAAGTTTTAGACCTTAAAAAGACACTTGTAACTGTAATTACAAAGTCCGGGACAACCGCAGAAACTATGTCTGCTTTTATGATTCTGGAAGAAAAAATGGAAAAACTATTGGGAAGTTCATCTAAAGATAATATAGTAACAGTTACTGATGAAACAAAGGGTATTTTAAGGGAAATTACAAATGAAAAAGGTTATAAATCCTTTATCGTTCCTGATGATGTAGGCGGAAGATTTTCAGTTTTCTCAGCTGTAGGGCTTTTACCTTTTGCGATTGTTGGAATAGATATAGCAGAAATGCTAAAAGGGGTCAGAAATATAGATAAAGAATTTCAAAACACTGATATTGAAAAAAATATTGCCGCACAAAATGCTCTTATTCATTATTTAATGGACAAAAAAGGCAAGAATTTATCTGTAATGATGCCATATTCCAGTAGATTAAAGTTTGTATCCGATTGGTATGTTCAAATTTGGGCAGAATCTCTGGGCAAGGAAACTGATTTGAATGGAAATAAAGTTAACATCGGTCCTACTCCATTAAAAGCGCTTGGGGCAACTGATCAGCATTCTCAAGTTCAGCTTTATAACGAAGGACCTAATGATAAAGTTATTAATTTTATTAGGGTCGATAATTTTGATGCTGAACTTCCAATACCTAAGGTTCTTCAAGGAACAGGGGTAGAATATCTGGGTGGAAAAACTGTAAATGAACTTATGAACGCCGAAGCTGAGGCTACAAAAGTTACTTTAAATGATTATAAAAAACCCAATGTAACTATTACTTTACCGAAAGTTAATTCATATTATATGGGCCAGCTTCTTTATATGCTGGAAGTCCAAACTGCTGTAGCTGGGGCTCTTTATAATATTAATACATTTGATCAGCCGGGTGTTGAACAGGCAAAAAATTACACTTATGCCTTAATGGGAAGAAAAGGTTATGAACAAACAGCCGAGACCCTTCAAAAAAAACTGGCAGGAACTTTCTTATAGGAATTTAAATGGAAAAAAAACATGCTGTAAAAATATTGTTGGAAAAACGTTTCGGAGAAAATAATCCGGAAAAAATCCCTTGTCTTCTAGAAGTAAATACATTTACACCGACTGAAGATGCGGAAAACACTATGGGCATAGGGGTTCAGTTGATAATTCAAGATGGTCAAAACACAAAAAAAGAAGAATATCAGGTAAATTCCGATAAAATTATTTTTTCCTGGGGCGAGACTCCTATAATAGATGAAAAAAGCATTAATCATAAAATTTAAATTAACCCAAATCCACGTGATAACGAGCTGCTGAAAGCGGATTACTCGTATTTATATTACACTCTCTGCGAGCAAGCAAAACAAGTTCAGCATGACACAAAATATATCTGTCATCTTGAACCGCAGTTCGTCTTCTGAATTTATTTATTCGATCTATTTATAAGCTTTCAAAAGGTGTCTT
>CAYZIV010000100.1:0-5624 GCA_964478475.1 uncultured Gammaproteobacteria bacterium
TTCTAAGCTCATTAAACCCTATAGAATCTGATAAGAAAAAAACATTAGAAAAAATCCATGAAGAAAGCAATAATATTAAAGCTCGTTTAAAATCGAAGTATTTATTGGATAAGTTTCGCAGAGCTTCTTTTTATAGAAAATTTAACTAATATTTTACTAAGTTAAAAAAGTAAAAAAAAACAGCTATGTCATTATGACATAGCTGTTTTTTTACTTTTTCTCTAAAGGAATTATTTACCTTTATTTACTAATTCTTTGAATTTTTTACCTGCAGAGAATGTAGGAACTGTTTTAGCAGGAATTTTAATTTCTTTACCTGTTTGAGGATTTCTTCCTGTTCTAGGTGCGCGTTTGCGAGCTTCGAAAGTTCCAAAACCTACTAATGTTACTTTTTTACCTTTTGCAACAGCTTTTTCGATGCTATCTACGAAGTTAGCTAAAACTTCAGAAACATCTTTTTGAGTAACTTTCGCTTTTTTTGATACTTCTTGTACTAATTCTTCTTTGTTCATGGATATCTCCTTTCAAAAAAACCAATAAACCACATATATTATTATATTTATAATGCTAAAAAGTGCAAGAAGTTTTCTACAAGAATATTTTAAAACTTAACTTATTCGATAACCCTTTAATAATAAATTTAAAGATAAAATTAATACAGTAAAGAGTCCAAAAATGTGTTTTAGACTGGATTTTTTGAAAAATTTTTTTAAAATTAAAATTAGAACTCTTTAAAATATTGGGCAAAAAATTGAAAAAATTTTTTATAAAAATATTAATAATTATTAATGTAACATGCTTTATTTTATATTTTGGCGCAGATTTTGCATTAGCATTATCTGATGATAATGATGTTTCATTTAATCTTCGAATTACAAGGGAAGAATTTTCTGAAATAAGTGATACGTTAATTATGCAAGATGAGAATAAAAAAAACGATATTAATTTAGACGAAGTTTATTTTAATCAGTTTAATATGTTAACGGGAAATTTTAATCATGATCAAATTTTTTCGGCAAGAAGCGATGAATTTAAATATGGTTTTTCAGCAAATCAAAAGGAAGAAATAAATATTGTTAATAAAACAAGTCAGGATTTTCAAAAAGTTTATAATATAGATCTTTCCGGTACTCAGTCAAAAAAAGTTAATAAATCTTCTAAAAATAAAAGTTCAGGAAAAATTGCTTTATTGTCTGAAGTAAATTCAGGCAATAAATTTTCTGATAAGTTTAAAGAAATTGTTTCTTTAATTAATTCTGGAGAAAATGTTTCGGTAGTGAAAAAAAATCTTATCGAATTGGAAAAAACGGTTGAAAACGATGCTATAAATTTATCAAATATCGCAAAGCTATACGCAAGAATTGGCGAAAGAGATAAAGCTGGTGAACTTTTACAGAGGGCAGAGTCGCTTTCGCCGAATGATTTCAAAATTTTATATATGAATGCTGTTCATTTTTATAATCAGGATAAACTTTTTAAAGCTGAAGAAAGGTTAAAAAAGGTTGCAGCGCTGAATCCTGATTTTATGCATGCTCATTACAATCTTGGAAACATTTATTATAAAGAACAAAAATATCGTGAAGCTATAAACAGTTTTAGAAAAGCGATGGATCTTGCTCCTGAAAATCCTGATATTTATTACAACATAGGATTAACTTTAGAGCGGATTGATCAGCCGCAAATGGCAAAAGAGTTTTATGCCAAGTGTATTGATTTGAATCCCGGGGATAAGGAAGCATTAAAGGCATTGGAAAAATTAGAAATCGGGCATTAACCACATAAGAGTTGTTCTGGCATATGTATTTACACCGGCTTTTTCCAACATTTCCTCAATATTTGCGCCCATTAGTTTTTGCATGAAAGATTTTTTTGGGCTTATATCAACAGTAATCGGTTTTGTTTTCATTCCCGTAATTTTTGCTATAAGATCAACCGCGTCGGATTGAGAGCCTATTTCATCCACCAATCCGAGGTCTTTCGCTTGAAGCCCCGAGAAAATTCTTCCGTCAGAGAACTTTTTCACTTCTTCTATATCGATATTTCTATTCTCTGCAATTATTTCAACAAACTGCTTATATGTAGAATCAATTAATTCTTGAAGAATGGATTTTTCTTCTTCCGAGAGATATTTTGTGTTTGATAAAATATCTTTGTATTCACCGGATTTAACTGTTTCGCTGTCGATACCGATTTTTTTGTATAAATCTTTAATTACGTTTGTTTTGATAATTACGCCGATTGAACCTGTAATTGACCCCGGATTGCTGACTATTTTATCAGCTGCTGCTGCAATATAAAGTCCGCCGCTGGCAGCTACGTCCCCCAAAGAAGCCACTACTTTCATGCCTTTTTCCCGACATTTTTTTATTTCACGGTAAATTTCCTGAGAAGCTCCTACTGTTCCGCCCGGGCTGTTTATTCTCAGTACAATTTTATTTAGTCCCTGTTTTTCGGCGTTTTCAAGTGATTTAATCACTTTAGAAGCTGACGGAATAGGACCATCAAGAATAATTCCGTCTACTTTTATTATCCCTACACGGTTATCTTCAAACAGATGGTATTTTATTTTGTTAAATAAATTTTTTATTTTTTTCATCACAAACAAATCCCTTATTTATGTATTTATTCATAAATTAAAACATGATTAAAACATGATTTACAGGAATCTTGTGGTTAAACCTGAAAATCTTTTCTATGATTGGGATTTCAAGCTTTTTAAATACGTTTTACAGCTCGTTCATTTTCTTTTCTTTTTCTAAAAAAGAAAAGAAAACAGAACCAAAAGAAAAGAAAAACGAGCCCGGAGTTTCGGTTTCTATGTTTCTAACCTGCTTGGTTATTAATATCCATGCGCAAACAGCGAACAGATAGGTCTGTTTATCTTTAATTTTTTTAGAAGAAACAGACCTCCTCGGTTCGCTATTTATGTGGCGCAGGTTGAAACATAACGAAACCTCCTCAACGGGCTTAAAACGCATTTTAAACAGTTTTGAAACCCAAGAATACTTAAAAAACAAACTTTTCCCCACGAGGGGGTTCGGGGGCGTGCCCCTGACTAAAGCTAAGCGGGTTTTTCTTTTTTTGGGTGCCTAAGGCACTTTAATAGGGATTTATTGTTAGGATTATTTCCCTAAGTTTCCCGCATTGCGGGTTTTCTTTTTGCTCGCAACAAAAAGAAAAAAAGTAACAAGACATTAAAACAATCATTAAAAACGATTAACTCAAAATGCTACATAAAAAATATTATCGGTCATAATTGATAAATCACTTTGATATTTAGAGCTTCGAGCCTGTAGGTGCGCATTGCTCACCCTACTCAAGGCTTCCTGTACTATTAGCTTTTGTTAGCTTTTGTAAAATTAATGTACATAAACTATCCAATTTTTTTTTATAAGTTTTAAATTATTTGTAGGAATAAAAGGAAAATAATAATGAAATTACAAGCAATTAATAATCAACCATCTTTTAAAGCTCAACTCAGTATCAAAGATAGAGGAGATATGCTTTCATTGAAGCAAAAAGGTGAATTATCTCAATTAGCTGATAAAATTGGCACAAAAGATGAAATTATTTTAGTTGGTATTAACAAAAAAACATCTAAGACCGAAGACGTGTATGATTATGGTGGTTTTTATCCAGAAACAAGAAATACTTACAAAATGGAAGTATTAACTAATATATTTGAAAGTAAATTTAGTGATGCCGGGTTCATAAAAAAAGACTTGAATGGATTAGGTGTGGATAAAGAACCAACACACCCATTTGTTGTGTTAAAAGAATATTTAACCGAACTTTTAGAAAAGTAAAGTAGGGTGGGCTTTAGCCCACGGATGTAAAGCCTGTAGAGTAGGCATTGCGCACAATCAATAAACTCAGAAACAAGCTTTAATCAAACATTTTTATGAAAATGAATCTTTACAACTCTTGCATAATAAGATTTTTCAGAAAACTAAAGCTGCATGATTCTTGTGATTTACTTGCTTTTGTTTAAAAATTAAGCAGGAATATCTATTATACTAAGTATTAAAGTTAATCCTAAAGTTAATCCGATAATTGTCATTTGTTTTGATCCTTTAATTTTTTAATCTTTTTTACTAAAATTTTCTAAGTGTTTTCTTTTAATTTGATATTTAAAACACTCTTTTACTATTCTGGAAGAATTTTCATCTGAAATGAATTTATATGTAAGAGCTGTTAAAAATAGAATATCATTTTTTACCTTTACTTTTTTTGAATATACAAAATTGCAAAATGCACTTACGGGGTTATGATTGCCGTCATCTAAATATATTTTACATTCAATATCATCATAATTTTCTTTTATTGGTTCTTTTGAGATAAAGGACACCCCACTTCCACTGATATTTCTCGTTGTTGCATAAACAGTAAAATCATCAAAAAGATTTTGTTTTGAAATACAGTTGATTTCAACTCGAACTTTTAAGGGAATCCTGACATATTCTCTTCGCTCAAGAATTTCGACTTCATGTGGATATTTGATTCGTATGTATTGTTTTAATTTTGATTCTCTACCGATTACCATGCACTGAGCAATTAACACCCCATCATCTCGGGGGAAAATAAGATTTATTTCCGAACCGTCATTTATTTTTTCAGCTTTATTATTAGCCTGCGGTATGTCAATGACTATAAAATCACTGTAAACTTTCTTTATGTAGCCATCCAGCTTATGGTATTCGTCTTGATCGTCAACAAATTCAATCTTAAAACGAGCAAGCTCTTTCAAGTGATCATATACTTCATTTGCCATTATTTGCACCGCTTTTGCTTTCTGAATATTTAATCGAGAATTTCTTCTAATAATTGAGCTCTTTTTTCATTTAATTCTACATTAAAAACGCGGTTTTTTCTTATATATCCTCTTAAAGCTTCTCTAACAAGTTCGCTTCTTGTACGTTGCTCAGAAATAGCAATATTGTCAATCTTTTCCAGTAACTCATCCGGCATAGATATTAAAACTTTTGCCATAGCCCTTTTCTCCTTGTAATTTTAAAAATTAAGTATTTTATCCTATCAGATATATATTATAGCATTACATTTTATATTTTCTATTTTTTTAATAAAAGTTACAGAGATGTTAATATTATTATAGTTTTATAAAAAGGTAATTTTTCGATAAAAATGATTTTTAAAAATGCAGCACTAATTAAATTTTTTGAAAAACTCGAGAAATTTTTTTTATTAAAAATCTTAAAAAGAAAATATAAAAGAACAGGAAAATGCAACGGCTGCGGCAGATGCTGCAGGGAAATTTACGTGAAACACTCAAAAGGGCTTATAAAAGAGGAAGAAGAGTTTAACAGGCTAAAAAAAGTTCACCCGTTTTATTCTTATTTAAAGGTGCGGGAAAAGACCGATACAGGTCTGGTTTTTGAATGCACAAAACTTGATCAGGAAACAGGAAAGTGTACGGTCTATAAAGAAAGAGCGTTATTGTGCAAGTTATATCCGCAGGAAGAGATTTTTATGCTTGGCGGAGTTATAGCAGAGCATTGCGGGTATAGGTTTGTTCCGCTCGAAAACTTTGAAGAGGTTTTAAATAAGGTGATGAAAAAGTCGAAAAACAAACCGTATTTTCGTCAAATTACAGTAAATGAGGATGT
>CAYZIV010000101.1:0-1978 GCA_964478475.1 uncultured Gammaproteobacteria bacterium
TCCTCCGGTATGCCCTGTTCCACTTTACCTACAAGATCAGCTCCGACATCAGCAGCTTTTGTGTAAATCCCTCCGCCAACACGTCCGAATAAAGCTATTGAACTTCCACCAAGAGCAAATCCGTTAACTATAGAAGGGTCTCCGAATATCATATAGAGAACTGATAAACCAGTAAGTCCTAAACCTACTACAACCATTCCCATTACGGCACCGCCGGAAAATGCTACGCCAAGCGCTTTATTAAGTGATTTTGTAGCAGCTTGTGTTGTCTTTACATTTGCTTTTGTTGCAATGTTCATTCCAACATAACCAGCTATAGCTGAACAAATGCTTCCTGATATAAAGCATATTGCTGTTGGCCAGTCGATAAAGTATCCTATACATCCGAAGACTACTAAGACAAATATGCTAAGAATGCTATATTCACGTTTTAAAAACGTCATAGCACCAACTTGAATATGGTTGGATATTTCCATCATTGTATCGTTGCCGGGTTCTGCTTTAGCTATTTTACCTACCAGGAACCCTGCAAAAATTAATGCTAAAATCCCTGTGCCAAGAGAATTATAAATGAGATTCTCTGTTGCAAGCAGGTCAATTTTAAAAATGGCAACTACAACTGCCAATGCAATCAGGATCATTCCTGTGCCGATAAATTCAACACCAATAAATCCTGATCTTGTTTCACAAGAAACTTTTTCTTTTTCTTCTTCTTTTAACATAAAATTCGATCTCCCAAACCTAATATAAGCAATATAATAACAAATAAATAAAATAAATAGAATTAAAATCTTTTAATAATTAAATAATAGGTTTAAATTTGTATATTTAATTATTGCTTGATTTTTGTAGTTTTAATACTTTTTTTATACTATCTTTCTTCCCGCCTTTTCTTCCTCCGTTTTCCCTCTTTCTCTTTCTTTTTTCCTTTCTCTCTTCCTCCTTCCTTTTTCCTTCTCTTTTCTCTTCTCCTTTCCTACATTGTCTATAATTGTAAACCTATTTAAAGGCATTGATATAAGAAAAATAGGCAGTGGGAGTACCGGAGCTACCAATGTAAAAAGAATTCTTGGATCTTCTGCATATATTTTTGTAATGTTTTTCGATGGATTCAAAGGACTTTTGCCTGTTTTAGCAGCAAAATATCTGGAAATAAAATTTGGTTTACTTGCTGAATATCACATTTTACCTGTTTTAGTTGCTGTTGCTGTGCTTGTTGGGCATAGTAAGTCAATATTTCTCGGATTTACAGGTGGAAAATCAGTTGCTTCTGGCATTGGAACGGTATTAGGGCTTTATTATCCGGTAGGTATAATAACAATAGGAATTTGGAGTATTATTGTTTATTTCACAAGAATAGTTTCAATTAGTTCTATTATTGCAATATTACTGACACCGGTGTTAATGATATTGTCTAACCAACCGTTAAGCTTTGTTTTGTACTCCCTTTTAGGTGCAGTTTTAATAACTTACCTGCATAAAGAAAATATAAAAAGGCTAAAAGAAGGCACTGAAAATAAAATTTAGCCTTAAAATTACAACTTAATTTTTTTCAACTTTTATGAGTTATTCGTAAATATTTGTAAAATCTTATTAATTTTACGCATAAAATTAAACCTAATTGTTTTTATTAAGATAAGAATAATTTATTCAGTGTGTGAAAAATCAAAAGCCGAAAATTGTGTGATTGGAGGATATCATCATGGTCAATTCTATTAATGGTATGAGTTTGCCATTGAAAACTCAACCGAGACCCGATACTACAGGGGTATTGGCATCGAGAACAAATATAAATATTTTTGCCAGCGCCAAGGATTCTCCGCCGGTAAGTATATTTGGAAGTGGGGCAGCTGAAACATCTGGAGCGATGGCTTCTTCTGGCTCAAGTGGTAGCAGCGGAGACGGTGGTAATACCGTAGCTGTAGCTTAAACTTTAAATTCCTTTTATACTTTGGAGAAATTAACGGTGCAAAATAAC
>CAYZIV010000101.1:2078-5613 GCA_964478475.1 uncultured Gammaproteobacteria bacterium
GTGGATGACCTTATGGAACAAAAAAAATTATTTGAAAAAAATTTAAAGAAGTTATTAAACGAAAAATCTAAAATGATTAAACCGCCGGAAACTTCTGTTAAGGTTGATAATTATTTAACTATGCAAAATTATATTTCGTTTATGTTTGATTAAAAATTTAAACTATTGATTAACTAAAAAACGGATTATTCTTTAATAAAATTTTTCAGTATAATATTCGAAAAAGATTAGTTTTTAGGTAATCAAGCGACAATGGATTTAATCATAAAAAATGGAACAATTGTGACTTCAGACGAAGTTTTTCAAGCAGATATTCTTATCAAAAACGAAAAAATTGATTCAATTAATGAATCGGGAAGTTATAACGAGAATTCCGGAATAAGGGTTATAGATGCTTCAAACATGTTGGTAATGCCTGGCGGAGTAGATGTTCATACACATTTAGAAATGCCTTTTATGGGAACTTTTTCTACAGATGACTTCCATACAGGAACAATAGCTGCAGCAATGGGTGGAACTACAAGCATAATTGATTACATTGTTCCTAAAAAAGGAGAACCTTTTAAAAATGCTGTAAACAGGTGGCATAAAAAGGCAAAAAACAAGGCGGTTATTGATTACGGATTTCATATGGCTGTTATTCCACCTGTTGATAAGCTTATTAAAGAATTTGAATATCTTGTTCAATCAGGAATCACAAGTATCAAGTGTTTTTTAGCTTATAAAAATTCTCTTATGATAAATGATGCGGATTTATATAAGGTTTTTTCAGAAGCTGAAAAAAATAAGCTTTTAGTCTGTATTCATGCTGAAAACGGAGAAATTATAGATTTTTTAACAAAAAAATATTTGGACAATAACAAGAAAAAACCTATATATCATGCTTATTCAAGACCTACTGAACTTGAAGACGAAGCGGTAGAGAGAGTTATAAAACTATCAAAATTAAGCAGGACGCCAGTTTATTTTGTGCATTTATCTTCCCGGGAAGCGATAAAAGAAATCAGAAGAGCAAAAAAACATAAACAAAAGGTTTTTGCAGAAACTTGCCCTCAATACGTGCTTTTCAATGAATCCAAATATCAGGAAAAAAATTATGAAGGAGCGAAATTCGTTATGTCTCCTCCGCTTCGAAAACAAAAACATTGCGATTATATAAAAAAAGCGATTAAGCAAGATACAATTGATGTAATAGCCACTGATCACTGTCCTTTTAATTTCAATAAAGAAAAGCAAAGAGGAATAAATGATTTTAGTAAAATTCCCAACGGTATTCCGGGAATAGAAGCAAGGATGTCGGTCATGTTCAATGAACTGGTGGTTAAAATGGGTATGGATTTAAGCAAGTTTGTTGAAATTAATTGTACAAGACCGGCAGAAATATTTGGTATGGAGCAAAAAGGCGATATTAAACCTGGAAAAGATGCGGATATTGTTATTTGGAATCCTGATTTAATTTGGCGAATTAAGCAGGAAAAACTCCATGAAAATGTTGATTACACCCCTTATGAAGATTATGTTGCTACAGGAAAACCTGTTACTGTCATTTCAAGAGGGGAAATTATAGTGGAAAACGAAGAATTAAAAGCTAAAGCAGGACGAGGTTTATATATACATAGGCAAAAATCCAATTTAGCTTATTAATTAAAAGGATGATAAAAAATTTTTCACGTTTTGTTATTCTGAACTTGTACTTTTTATCATTCTAAACTTGTGCTTTTGAGACCCTGAAATAAATTCAGGGTGACAAGCAAGAGTCATGCTGAACTTGTTTCAGCATCTCGAAACCGCACGGTCCCAGTTTATACAATTCGTTGCTAAGACCCTGAAGTAAATTCAGGGTGACGAATGATAATTCTCATCAAAATATATTTAGTTTTTAATTCGATTATTCTTATTTTTAGAAATAGTAATTGCCGGAGATTGCAAATACAGAGGCTTAATATTTTGCCAATTAAATTCTTTTAAATTATCCTGTTTTATTTTTTTCAAAACTTGTTTAAACAGGAAAACGCCAAGATCATCGCTGGTTTTTGAAAATTCAATATATTGAAGCTGTTTACCTTCAAGTTTTTTTGCTATTCGATTATCGGAAATAATGAAATAATCTTTATTTTGAAATAATTCGAATGCTTTTTCATATTCCATAATAGAGGGCGGTGTTTTAGGCTCAAAATTTTGGTCGTAAACTCCGATATAAGCTCTTCCTCTTCTTGCATCCATTATGCAAAAGGATTCTTTATCCGATTTATTGAGCATTGAATATATTTGTAAAGAAGGAATTCCAATAACCGGAATATCCAGTTGCTGTGCAATAACTCTGGCTACAGTAATAGCAGCTCTTAACCCTGTAAAACTTCCCGGCCCTATATTTACACCTAAAGCTTTTATATCCTGCATTATAAGATTATTATTTTTTAAAATATCAACAATGGTACTTACAAAGAAAGCAGAATTGTAATTTTGTTCAGTACTGGGTATTATTACAGATTCTAAAACCTTGTCATCTTTGCCAAGGGTGACATACATTATTTCAGAACTAGTATCAAAGGTCAATATATTCATTTTATGTGATTTTTAATTCATCCAAAACTGTTTTTACGGCAAAAGAACGATTAAGAGTATAAAAATGTATCCCAGGAACGCCATTTCTCAGGAGTTCTCTACATTGAGCAACAGCAAACTCGAGTCCGATTTTCTTCACTGATTCAGGGTTATCTTTATGTTTATCGAGGTTTTGCCTGAAGTCATCGGGAAGTTTACAACCTGACATAGAAACTATCTTAGCAAGCTGGCTATAGCTTGTGATAGGAAGAATTCCCGGAACTATAGGCGTGTTTATGCCTAATGAAGATGTTTTTTCAATAAATTTAAAATAACAGGAATTATCATAAAAAAGCTGGGTGATTACAGTTTCACCGCCGCAGTCAATTTTCTTTTTCAGGTTTTGAATATCGATTTCCAGACAGGAACATTCAAGATGACATTCAGGATATCCTGCAACACCTATTCCCAATGTTGTTTGGGATTTAATAAATTCTACAAGCTCATTAGCAAAGCCAAAACCATCTTTAGGTTTAATGAATTTTTCTTCACCCTTGGGGGGGTCGCCACGAAGAGCCAGAATATTATTAATTCCCGCTTGTTCAAATTTTTTAATATATTCAAGAATCTCGTTTTTAGTTGATCCTACGCAGGTAAAATGAGGCATTGGTTGGATATTCAACTCTTTTTTTATTGTTAATACTACATCAAGGGTTGTTTCTCTCGTGCTTCCTCCTGCTCCATAGGTCACAGAAACAAAAGCAGGATTATATTCTGCTAATATTTTTAATTCATCTATTAAAGCCCAAATTTTGTTTTGTTGTTCTTCTATATTTAGGGCTTTTGGAGGAAAAACTTCAAATGAAATTACAGGTTTATCACTGTTATATATGTCTTTTAGCTTCATTTTTATAACGCATACGACTTGAATAACTTTATTTATACTAAACAAAATAATTTTTTAGATCAAATTAAATTATTAATTAAAAGG
>CAYZIV010000102.1:0-3374 GCA_964478475.1 uncultured Gammaproteobacteria bacterium
CCTCCCCTACAAAAAACGGCTGTTGCACGCATCTCCTGTTTGGGTGTTGAAGTATGTTCTTAAGCGTTCAGCCGCTGCTTAACCCCCTCTATCCTCCCCCTATAAAGGTGGACTAATTCCCTCTACCGCGGCTAGCAAAGGATGAATGCTTGCATGCTTTGCCGATATTTACTTTATATATAATCAAAAAAATACCAAAAAAGAATTAGAGAGAGAGTTGTATTTCGATGTATTTCCGGATGATTTAGCTGTTGCAATTCATTTTACACTTCAGCTTCTATACCCTCAAACAACCATCAATCAGACCGGCGGACAAGTTTAAGCGGAATCGCAAAAAAACAACAAGACATCATTTGCGGGATTGAAAAAAATATTAAAACGTGTATAATTGTTTTTCAGGAAAAGAAAATATTAAAAGAGCGTCTGAATGGCGGGTGATTAGCTCAGTTGGTAGAGCAACTGACTCTTAATCAGTGGGTCACAGGTTCGATCCCTGTATCACCCACCACTCAGTCGCTTTTTTAATTTGGCGCGCCCGAGGGGGTCAAACCCACGCCCACAGCTTAGAAGGCTGCTGTTCTATCCAATAAAATTAATCCTCCGCAGCCGAATATCTCTACAGAAAATATTATACATAATATGGTGTTTTTTCAATGACAAGTAATTTCTACAATAAAGGCCGTGCAGACTAATACTTCTATCTAAAGACAGTTTTTTCGGACATCAAAGATGCCATGAAATTCTAAATTGTCAGTTTATTATTTCATGGTATGCAAATTTAGTAAAAACACAGAAAAATCTCTCGATTATCTTTACAAAATAATCTGCGCAGTTAAACTGATCGCGATGGAATAATATATCCTGTCAAAAACTCCGGCCACCGTTCTTCAGCTCATAGCATATCACATCATCAAAACCTGTTGTTTTTATCCAGGTGTTGTTTTTATAAAGCCTCCCCAGCGCCTCCTTCTCATCCGCCCCTTCCTCAACCCCGAGAACCTGGCAGTTTTCTATCTCCTCATTATTCGGCGCCTGCGTATATCCGTCAGATGTGATAAAAATAAATTTTTTATTCTTCATTCAGCACATACCTCCCTTTCCCTTCAAAATATAGATATCTTCAGCTCAAAATCCTCCGCACATCCGGAACAATAATAATCCAGGACAGGTTTGTTCGCTTCATATTTTTTCAGACCAGAACCGCACGACGGACAAAACGACTCTTTCTCAACCCATTTTTCCGTGATTATACGTATAATCTGTGATTCACTGTGATATTTCTCCGCTATCGCCTTATCCAGTCGTAGATTCATCCACCCTCCCGGAATTATAATATTTATTATATGATCCTATATTAAGTTGGTCAAATGTTTTTTATGTTTCGCTGAACTCAGCCGTTCAGCGGCAACAATTAATTCCCGGTTTGAAAAGGCAGGAAAAACCGATAAACTCTAATTATGAGTGGTCCAAACAAAGGGGTATGGTCAGGAGTATGGTCATTAGTTAGTCTAACGCAATCAAGAAAATCCGTAAGTACCTATTAACATAATACTAATTATATTAATCTTTCCATTTTTCATAAACTAGTGCAGGATTTACAGAACATATCATTTTAAAATCAGATTCATTTTCAGTAACAACTGTAGCTCCTATAGCAATAGAAGTCGCCGCGGTAAAAATATCTTTATCCCCGCCGCCACCCTTCAAACTTTTACCTTGTTGAGCTAACTTTGCCCAAATATCTGAAGCTATATCAAATACTTTTATATCTGAGTAAAATATCATACTCATAAACTTAATAAACTTGTCAAACTTGATAAGTTGAGCAAATGCATTTTTTTGCAACAAATAGCGTTTATGTTCATAATAGCACCAGCCATTCAAATATACTTTGTCCTCAGAAGACATTATAGCATTTACTACTTTTTGTTTTAAACTTGCATTATCTGGATGATTTTTTAAATATAGCGAAAGGGTATCCGTATCTATCATATAATTCATAAATTATACTTTCAAAACATTTTCTTCATTAAACATTCCAGACAACCCTTCAAGCGCAACAATCTTTTTAATATTTCTTTTTAAAACATCTGTTTCAGGCGTTATCTTTCTAATAGGTAATTCATCTATGGAATTGGATATTAATTTAAAAATTGATATAAAATCTAAATCTATCAACTCTTCATCTTCATCAAAAATTTCTCTAAGAAGACTAAGGCATTTTTGTTTAATACAAGATTTTATATAATCATCTATAATTTTATTTTCTTCTCCAAAAGTATTAATATGAATCCCCACTTGATTATAAACCATATAAGAATCATCGATTGCTATAGTTTCTTCTCTTCTAACCTCACGAGAAGTATAACCAGACCAATCACCGAATATCATCGGAACCTTACATGTAGTATCACTAATTTCTTTATCGCCTAGCGAACTAGTCCCATATTCTATCTTTTCATCTGTATAAACTGCATTAGAAGTTATGCACGTCGTCATTTGAACTCCTCTTCTAAATCGCCTTCGATTAGTTTAAAAAACCAATCTTCTGCAACCTCATGAGCATCATCCGTCCATTTCATTATATCGTCAATTTCTGATAAATCCAAACTGTCAAAATCTTCTCTTTCTGAATATACTCCCGTTTCCCAAATTAAAACATCTTCCGTTCTTTTCCTACGCCCTCTAGCAAACCTTACATCTAACAAGCCTTTAGGTTTTTCCACTTCATATGTAGACCGCAAATCAACACCTAAAGGTTTAGATGAGATTTTATTCTCTTCAAAAAATTTATCATTGATATTTAAATCAAACTTCATTTTTTCTCTTAAAAACTCTGAGATATTTTTTTCTTTGTAATCAAAATTATAAGCATCTACATATCTTAAAGCCAAAGCATCAATCTTCAATTTTTCTTTATAGTCTGGATATATTTCAAATAATGTCTTAACCGCACTTTCTACTAATTTTCTAAACGAATCCCAAGTATAGCCATCCGTATCATTTACAGTTATTACTCCTGCACCAAACTGAATTACAGGCCAACCACTTTTTACCTTCCTAAATCTATGTTGAACAATACGTGATACACCAGAAATAGCAGCAGTTGGCAACTGTTCATAAACAGGAAAGTCATCTTTCAGCTTATTGTAAAGTTTTCCAAAAATTATAGAATAAAATGGGTCTATAGGAATACTATTTGTACCTTCTTGTTTTAATTGCCACTTAAGTTCAAATACTGCCTCTATGAGTGGTTTTTTGCTTAATTTTTCGCCTTTCAAATGTCCCTCCAATTATTATTAACTTAATAAATAATAACAAGAAAGTCATCTATTTGCAAGTAGATTGTCAATGCATGTCAATGCAAAATAGAA
>CAYZIV010000102.1:3474-5584 GCA_964478475.1 uncultured Gammaproteobacteria bacterium
AAGAAAGTCATCTATTTGCAAGTAGATTGTCAATGCATGTCAATGCAAAATAGAAATGTCCGGTTTTCAAAGTACAGCCTGCCAAAAATCCCCGTTTACCCAAGGATGGTTTTTAGCAGGTTTGTTTTTGCTTCGCCTGATCTTTCTTATCACTTTTTCACTTTCGAATTCATCCAGAGCCTTTTTTAAAAAACTTAAAAAACATCCATCCTCGGGTCTTCCGCCTCCGTTAAAACTTCGGCGGATATGTGTCTTGTGTATACTTTACACTCCTGCTCCGGATACTATCAGCTGTTCAGCGGTAACAATTAATTTCCGGCTTAAAGAAACAGGAAAAAGAACTGATAAAAATAAGGAAAAAATTAGTGTCGCCAACAGGGAATTCTAATTGTTGTTGAACAACATTTACAGATAACTGCAATGCAACAAATATAACTATTATCCCCGAAAACCTTAATCCCTTTTTCTTCATAAACTCCCCTTAAAAATAAATTACAGTAATTTCATAAGCCGGGTATTCGAAAGCCAAAGTATTATGTGTTAAATCAGTATCATACTTAGCCGGCGGCGAATAATCCCTTATTTTATTTATTGAACTGCCGTCCTTGTTAACACTATAAATTTCACTGTTATTAATAAATACCAAACTGTTTCCGTCAGGTTTCCATGCAAGCAATTCAGCGTTATATCCTGATACTATTCTCGTATTTCCCGTGGAATCAGAATTTATCAGGTAAATATCCCCTGCCATGTTATCAGCGGTAATGCTTCTGCCGACATAGGCTATTAATGAGTCGTCTGTTGGGCAATACTTTGCATCGCGGGTCCATATATCCTTAATTCTGGTTATAGTTTGCGTGGCATTGTTATATTCAAACATGAAACTGTCTAAGATTTTTTCTCCCAGCCCAATGAAATCAGTTAATTCATTTGTTGAATGAGGTATATGCTGAACAATATTATAGCTGTTTTCGTCTATGACATTTGCCTGCCCATTTGCAGCTAAAATATAATTATCTTTATATGCCAGATAATGCAAAACTTCACCCGGAGCAAACCTTTTTACGACCTTTTTTTCTCCTGTTACAGGATTCCATTTTAACAAATATGCTGTGTACTCACCTGAGCCGTAGTTAGTGCCGCCAAATGTTATATTGCCTGTCTCATGCTCATATCTGACATAATCTGCCAATATGTATATCTCTGACTGATTTTTTATTGCAATATCTAAGTAGTATTGAAATACAACACCCTGCGTTTTAGACCTGCCGCAGCCGTAAGTTATTGCAAGCACTGCAATTATCATTATAAGATTCAATAGATATTTCTTTGTCATAAGATATCTCCTGAAATGCCGACCTTAAGCAGCTGGATTATCTGTTCAAATGCTATTGCTCTTATTCCATACTCTACATTCAGATTAAGTTTCTTTATGCCCAAAAAATCCACATCCATAATTTCACTGACCAGTTCCGCGTATACAGCAGGCTCAAAATAGCCCTCGTAATCGGCCAGCACGATTTCCTCATCTTCTCCTAATATTTTCCCGAATATCTTTTCATTTTCAAATGTAATTCCGGTTTTCAGATTAACAAACTGCCTTGTATTGAAGAATTCGCTGATCTTAAAACCTATTCCAAAACGCATTTCAAAACATACTATCCATGCGCTTGTATCATATATTGCGGGAAACTCACCATTATCAGTTGAATAGTTTGCGTCGTTATACAGGCCGAATATCCTGTTTCCAACAACATCCACATTGCCTGCCCCGGCATAACAAAGATTTGCGCCCCACAGGGAATATACAGAAAGCCCCGCGAAATCAAACCAGGGCTCTTTGCCTAAGAGTTCCGCACCCCACAGAACATTATACGCATTCGGCGTAAATGGTATTACAGGGCCCGCGGTTATGGATAATATGCTGCCGGGATATTCGATGCCCTGATCCGCATATGCATTACTGACCGTAAAAACAGATAAAACAACAGCCAACAAAATAATGCTGTTATATCTCTTTATGTTACAGAACACTTGTGTTTTATCAGAATTCAAACGCAGCATTCCCAATCTCCTCATTGAGTCTAATATTGGTATATTTTGTTACTGT
>CAYZIV010000103.1:0-5551 GCA_964478475.1 uncultured Gammaproteobacteria bacterium
CTTCTTCTTCTTCTTCTTCTTCTTCTTCTTCTTCTTCTTCTTCTTCTTCTTCTTCTTCATCCTCAGATTGAGAAGCACCTTCAACGGTTTTCAAAAGTTTAACATTAGTAAAACCGCTTTTTTCGTCCACGATTACCCGTATGATCACAAGAAGCCCTGCTTCCGTTATATCTTTAAGAATCTTTTCGATTTCAGCAGGATTTTCCGGAAACTCGTATCCGAGCTGTTCGAGCCACGTTTTGATATAACCAAGACAATACTCATTAGTTTCCATCTGCATATAATCATAAACGTATTTACCTTTAAATGGACCTGAGGCAATCTGATGGACTCTTTTAATCATAAGAAGTCCAGAACCTTTTGATTCCTGTATGCTTGCCTCCTTTAGAAGAGCTTCGTATCTTCCGCTCTCTATTTCACCGCCGAAAGATTCCGATTTAAACACTTCTTTGAAATTCTTTTTCATTTTGTTCAGTTTTGTTTTAAAACTTTTTGAAGCCATTTTTTAACTTCTCCTTTTTAAAAAATTAAAATTAATAAATGTGAAAATTTAATCCGGATTCTTTTTATTTAATTCCGCATAAGCCCTCCCTCCTTTCTCGCTTTCGTTTCTAAAAGCCTTTTGTAAATACTCAAAACTTTTCTCAGCGGAATTGCCAAGATATATGCTTTTAATTACTGCTCCTTTCTTTGTTTTAAAATTATTAATAAGTCTATGTCCTGCTGTAATGTATTCATCTCCCTCCAGAAAAAGAAATCTCTTTTTTCCGATATAAGAATAGAAAAATATACAATCAATAATCGCTGTAATAAATTCAAATCCTTGTTTCGGGAGAGCCGGAGAAATCTTATTAAAGGAAAGACCTGTTAAAGTATTAATTTCTTTTTCCTGTGCATGAGAAATAAATATGATCCCTTTATCAATTTTTAATAATTCAGTTATAGTATTTTTAAACTCCTTTTTTATCTCTCCCCAAGATTTTCCATAATCTTTTTCATCTTGTGGATGCTCTATGAACAATACTGATTCGCACATATATTTGAAACAAAGATTATATAAATTATCAACAGTATCAATGATTACTGTATTAAATTTTTTATCATTCTTTAGCAGTTTTATGTAATCCTTAAAATCCTTCCATGTATCAATATTCCTTTTATACACCTCAAGTGCTTCTGCTCCGGGTTCAGTCATTAAAAAAAGAGCCTCCGGAAAATAACTGCATAAAGAAGTTTTTCCGATCTTCGGTTCTCCATATATAAGAACATTAAAATCTGATAAATTTTCTTTCGGCGGTTCTTTTCTGGAAGGAAGAGATACAGCTTTGCTTTTTTTAATCATTTTCTTCTTTCTTATAGCCATTATTGATTTCCTTTCATTTTAGCTGTCCATAACTTAGATAAGACACAAGAGCAATCAAAAGTGTTTTCTTTTTCTTTGAAATCTCCCTCGCCTTTGCAAACTCTACAATTTTTTGAAGCGAATAAATCCATCTGAATAATTTTTTTCATTTTAAATTCTCCTTTCTTTTTTTGAAACATTTTTTAATTCTTGAAATAATTCTTTCTGTTTGTATTCGGTTTTATTACCTGCGCACCAATCTAAATATTGACACTTGAATCCTTTAAAGCATTCAGTTTTATTCTTATAAGGATTATTTAAATTTCTTTTTACATCCTTCATTATATTTTTTAGTTCGATTTTAAATTCTTTTTTTTGTTTATCTGTAATAATAGTATTATGCCGTATAAAATAAAAATCAGGTCTTCTTTCAATATCAAATTTCAAGCGCATTTTAAAATCGGATAAAGTTTCTTTTCTACCCTGTTTAATTGATGGAGTTCTAATAATGTTATATAGTACGCTATTTATTTTTATTCCGAATAATTTTTCAGCGGAAATTATATAATATAAAACTTGAAAATTAAGCTCAAGAAAATTTATCACATCAAGGTCTATTCTGCTTTTTGTTTTATGCTCAAATAAAGTATAACTTTTATTTTTATTTAATTTAATTATACCATCAATTTTTCCTCTCAATAAAGCATTAAAAAATTTTACAGCGAATTCTTTTTCTAAAGAATATATCTCAAAATTATCTGTATAAAATTTACTATATAAAGGCAAAATAACCATTGTATATAGAGAAGCCCTTTCAATTTCTTCCGGCTCTAAATTAGTTTTCTCTTGTGTAATAAATTTATTAATATTTTTTTTCACATAGACTTCTTCAAAATTATTTTCTCTATGACAATACTCTAAACACTCATGAATCATGCTCCCGAAATAAATTGGAAAGGTGTCTTTCCCTGTACCTATGCCATTACATCCAAGATAAAATTTATAAGGACAAGACATCGAAGAGAGCATACTCTGAGTAATACCGTTCATCATATCATATTTTTTTAATTTAATTTCAGATTTCATTGAATACCTCGTTTATAAAATTTTTAATATATAGTTTATATTCCGGCTCAATATCTCCATGTATTATATAAGGAATGTTTTCTTCAGAAATAGTTATTAAAATCTTATTTTTATTTTGCTTCATAAAATTTAAATATTTTTTACAGAAATTACATTTTTTTCTGCAGAATTTATTAGATATAATTGCATAATTATTTTTATTTTTAAGCAATTTTAAAAATGATTTAAGATTCCAATGCCCGGAAATTAATTCTAATTCATTCGCATTCAAAACAAATAAAACTCTCGGAGTACCCTTTATAATAGGCTTTAAATACCTCATTAAAATTCTCCCAGATAGTAAAGCCCCATGCCTATTGCATCGCATTCATCATAAGTTTTTATTTTCTTTTTAATATCAATTTTTTTCAGTATTCTTTCTAATGTTATTTCTTTTGATAATTGACCTTTCCATTCTTTCGGTTTAATAAATTTTATTTCCGCGTAAGAGTACCAAGATAACAAACCTGCAATGATACCTACAGTAACTGACAGCTTTACAAGACTTCCGCTTCTTACAGCTGTGATACCCGTATTAGAAGAAAACAGTTCAGGGTATTCTATCAATACAATATCATTATCTCCGCTTCCCTCAGCTAAAAATATACCGTCTAATTGATCAGCTATATATAAACTGTTTTTATAAAAATCTTTTTTATTACTCTTTATCACTCCGGATAAAAAATATTCCTTTCTTTTAAAAATAGCCCACCCTGCTGAACGGCTTGAAGGGTCAATACTTAATATCATATCAATTCCAGTTCTGAAAAAATTTAAAATAGAATTCACTTTGTTTCAATTTTCTTTTTCTGAGATTATATATACGCTTATCAAACGAAGTACATATATCATAAATATAAACCGTCTTATTTTCTTTTACAGCTCTATCTTCGGATTGTCTTCTAATCTCGTAGGAAGGATTTTGGGAATAGTAAATTATATTTTTTGCTTCAGAAAAATTTAATCCCATACCTCCTCTTCCGGTGCTTTGTAAATACACAAGATTATTCATATATGAAATATTTTTAAATCTTTCTATAATATCTTCTCTTTTAGATATATCTATTTTACCAGAAATATATTCGCAATTTAAAACCGAACTGATAACTTCACAATCCTTTTTATAATCACAAAATATAATAGTCTTGCCTTTCAAATTATCGATTAATTTTTTCAAGCTGTTTAATTTTTTATTGCATATTAAATTAAAATCTTCATCATATCCGGAGGCTGTTTTTTTCATTTCAGAAAATACCTGAATAACATATTTAAGTTCCTTCTTTCCAGAAATAAATTTATCAGCTATTTCATTCAATCTTTTTTTTATTTTTTTAGAATAATTTATTTTGATTACTTTTCGTTTTTTAACATCTCCAAAATTTACCGCTTTTCGATTTTTGAAAAAACAATATTTATCCAAGTACTGATTTAATAATTCTCTTCCTTTTGCAGTCGGAATAAATTCATAAAGAAATGGATTATAACAAAATTTGTTTCTGAATACCCAATAATCCGGGAAGGTATTATCTAAAAATTTTAACTGATTTACAAAATCCAAGCTACTTTCTGGAGAAGGAGTACCTGTCAAAACATATTTGATTTCAGGGTAAGTAAATCTGCTTAAAACTATTTTAGATACTCCCGACTTAGGGCTTTTTATAAAAGTTGATTCATCTAAAATTACAGCATCGAATAAATTTTTTTGATCAATAAAACCTCGATACTGCCTATCATTTAATCCCTCTTTATTAATCAAATAAAATCCTTTATTTCTAAAATCTGTTTTTTCTTTTTTATATAAACAGATTATTTTTTCTTTTATAACTTCTTTCCAACCTGCAAAAGCGGAGGAAGGTGCTATTATTAAAATCCTTTCAGCCTTATATTTTTTTAAAAGAGCATAGGTTATATAAGTTTTTCCGAGTCTCATTTTATAAAAAAGCCCTGCCCTTTTACCTGCTCTATAAAAAACTCTTTTCTGATATTTATTTAACATTGATATTTAATTATTTGCACAGTTCTTCTTTAAACAACGTATAAAATTTTTTTGTAAATAATTCCTCTTTTACTTTTTTAGTCTTCAAAAATAATCTTAACCCTTTTAAATTTTTATTTGTCGTTCTTCTAAAATGATAAGAAATATACGCTTTTATTAAATCCAATGGTATCTTCATAGGAAACGGATCCCCTGATATTTGCTTCCAATGTTTTTTTAAATACCTTCTTAAAGCCGGGGAACCCTTCTCTTTCTCAATCTGATAACATCTACCTAAAAACCTATTCTCTGTCACTACCTGCCTTTCTTTATTTAGATTTAAAATAACTTAATACTTTAAAAAAGTAAAATTATTTTTAAGTTTTTTTACAAGGACATGTTATTTAATAAAATATCATACTCCTATTTAACTTATTTAGTTTAAAATCGCCTCCGCTGTCTGATAAGCCCTTTCTTTTATATTCGGTTTAAAAATGGTGTGTTTAGGATCATCAATATTTTTATGATCATGCCATTCTATTACACCGTTATACGCATCCCATAACGTTTCCCCACTATTGCCATGGCCGTTATATACTCTGTCTTCGATCTCGGAATAAATATTCTGTTTCCTTGTGCTCTCATCCTCTTTTTCATAATCCCAATTAATTGTATTCTTTATAAATTTTTCAATCTCTGCCTTCTGGAGGAAAGTGGTTTTAAACTCCCTGTATTTTGCAAGTATTTCTTGGTATGTATATTTAATCCCTTTCAATTTTAGGTTTAAATTATCAAGTCTTGTTTGTGCTGTTTTAGTATGCCGTATTGCCACGGCCATTTCTTTTGATTTATATCTGAAATTTCTGGAAAGAACATTTTTACAAAATATCCGTACTGGAGTAATATAAAATCTGAACGGCATTGTTCCATCATGCGAGTTCACGATTGTAAGATATTTTTGTATTTTATCTCCTCTGCCAACGTCGGATTGACCCATATCAGCCTGAAGAAAAACTTTCTTCCCTCCATCTATACATCCTCCAGATATGAAGGTCAAAATTTGTTATAAGATGATAACTGGATTTTTCTATAGAAAGAATTGATTTATT
>CAYZIV010000104.1:0-5421 GCA_964478475.1 uncultured Gammaproteobacteria bacterium
AACGCAATTATAGCTTAATGAAATTTCTCAAAATCTATATGGAATTGTTAAAGGCGAAGTCTTTAACCACCTAATAAGGGTGGCTGCGGGTGGGGGTTTTGAGAAATTTCATCCAAAATTAATTCGTAATTCGAGTTGATTATTGGTTTAAATTTGGTGCAGTTTCGGATATTAATTGTCTTACTATGAACCCTGCCATCAGATACCCCGCAACTGGAGGGACAAACGGGGAGCTCCCGGGTGTGAATTTTATAAATTCAATCTCTTCTTCAGCCTGCTCTATTTTTACCAGAGAAGATTTTTTCTCGGTTTTAACAGGCTTTTCCCTACTTGCTACTACCGGTAATCCTTTTTGGATCCCTCTTTTTTTTAGTTGATGAACTATATTGCGAGAAAAAATACAATTTTTTGTGTCTATTTCAGAAATATCTGTGATATAAAGCTCTTCGGGATTTAATCGATTGCCTGCTCCAAGACAGCTTATTAAAGGTATGCCTTTTTGCAGACCGGTTTCTATGAGGTTAATTTTTGATTTCATTGTATCTATCGCATCAGCTATGAAATCCGGTTTTTCATCCGTGATTTTTTCAGTGATCTCTTCGGTGCAGAATTTTTTTATTGTCTTCACTCTTATGTGCGGGTTTATAAGGTTGATCCGTTCTTCCATAACTTCTGCTTTAGACTTTCCAATAGTAGATGTTAGGGCGGGAAGCTGTCTATTTATGTTTGTTTCAGCAATTATATCAAAATCAATGAGTGTTAATGTTCCAATACCGCTCCTTGCCAAAGCTTCTACCGTACAGCTTCCTACGCCGCCAAGACCTATTACCGCAACGTGTTTTTCAAAAAGTCTTTTCTGGTTGTCTTTTCCCCAGATTAATTCGTTTCTGTCATAAATATTAGTAAATGTTGATGTTATTTGTTTTTTCACTCCTGTTTTTCTATTAATATTATATTCTTAATTAGTGCATGATGTTTGTTGTAAATTAATGAAAAAATCTACTACAAAAATAATTCCCGAAAACGAAATTGCTAAAGCTTCTCGAATATTGAGTAATGGGGGGATAATTGCTTTTCCTACAGATACTGTCTGGGGAATAGGTTGTGTGGTTGAAAATTCCGCTGCTGTAGAAAAAATTTATAAGATAAAATCAAGAGAAGCTAATAAGCCGCTTATTCTTTTGGGAAGTAAATTGGAATATCTTCTTCCGTTTATTGAGTTTCTTCCTGATAAAGCAGAAGAATTAATAAATAAATATCTTCCTGGTCCGCTTACTCTGGTTTTGAAAAAAAGTAATAAGACCCCCGGTTATATAACAGCAGGCTTTGATACGGTCGGAATAAGAATTCCTGACCATCCGGTTTTTTTGGAATTACTCGATAAAGCTGTTAAAAATCATGTGCTTGCTACAACCAGCGCAAATGTTTCAGGTAAAGGTTCTGTGGCAAGCAAAGATGAAGTGATTGACGCTTTAGGGAATTCTGTTGATTTTGTGCTTGATGATTATGGTTTTCGCTCAGAAGGAAAAGAATCCACGGTTGCAAGCGTTGATATTAATAATAAAATTAAGGTATTAAGACAGGGAGCTGTGATTATATAGTTATGAAAAAAATTAAAATTGCTATCGGTTCAGATCATGCCGGATTTGAGCTTAAGGAAAAAATCAGGCAAAAACTCGAAGAATTTGGATATGAGTCCAATGACATGGGAACTTATGATAAAAGTTCCATCGATTATCCCTTAATAGCGCGGGCTGTATCTGGAGAAGTTGCCTGCGGTAATTATGATAAGGGAGTTCTTGTTTGCGGTTCAGGCATTGGTGTTGCGATAGCGGCAAACAAAATTAGCGGAATCAGAGCCGCAAACTGTAACGATCTTTACAGCGCGAGAATGTGCCGGCTTCATAACGATGCCAATATTCTTACTATGGGCGGACGTGTGGTAGGAGAAGACCTGGCTTATGAAATAGTTAAAGTCTGGCTTGAAACTGAATTTGAAGGTGATCGACATCAACGAAGAGTCGATATGATTGAGTAATTGAAGTTAATTACTTATTTTAATGTGTTAAATGTTCTGTCTCCTGCATCTCCTAATCCGGGGAGTATGTAGCCGTTTTCATTAAGACAGTTGTCAAGCGCGCCTGTGATTATATTTATATTTGGAAATTCTGAGGATATTCTCGATACTCCTTCAGGAGCGGATATTAAGCAAATAAATGTAATGTTTTTCTCCGGGACACCAAGGTCAACAAAAAGTTTTACCGCTGCAGCTGCTGATCCGCCTGTTGCAAGCATTGGATCAAAGATGTAAACATACGTCTTGTTAGGATCTTTGAATTTTTTCGGTAAATTGTTATAATAAGCAACAGGTTTTAAAGTTTTTTCGTCTCTGAAGATGCCTATATGATGAACTCTTGCTTCAGGAAAAATATCAAGAGCTACTTCTGAAAAAATAAGTCCTGCTCTTAAAATCGGTGATATGATGAATTCGCAGTTGTTGTCAATTACATCAACTTCTGTTTCCATCATTGGTGTTTCGACCGTTTGTGAAACAAGCGGGATGTTATCAAAGGCTTTGCTGATTACAATTCTGGATAACCTTTTTACAGCAGCTCTAAAAGACTCCGGGTTTGTGTTTTTGTTTCTTAAGATTGAAAGATTTTGGGATACAAGCGGTGAATCGCATATTAACAGTTTGTTTAGAACTTCTGTTTCTATTTTCATGTAAGTTTTCTCCTTATATATTAATTTTTTTTATTCTCTCTAATACCCGGTCTTTTCCAAGAATTGAAATTACTGCAGCAAGGTCAGCGCCTGAAGGTCTGCCGGTTAATGCAATGCTTCCAGGGGGCATGACTTGTTTTGGCTTGAGCGGCTTTAGTTCCTGTCTGAAAAGATTAAGTTGTTCATGTATTTGTTCAGTATTTTCATAATCAAAATTTTCAGCAAACTTTTGGAAACAATTGAGAGCTTTTTGTGATTCTTCTGTATGCAAGGTTTTCTTAAGCTCTTCGTCAATAGTGAAATTTTCATCAAAAAAATAACTGACAGAATCAGTTATTTCATCAAGTTTTATAAGATTGTTTCTGACAGCAGCGACAATAGCTTGAAGTTGCTGCTCTGAATAACAGGATAAGTCATAATTTTTAAGATAAGTTTTTGTTCTTTGCGTGAGTTCTTCTATAGGTAAGTTCCTTATATAATAACCGTTCATCCAGTTAAGTTTATCAAATTCAAAAACAGCCGGCGTTGAAGATACTCTGTCTAAGCTAAAAAGCTGTTTTATCTCATCAAGCGGTTTTACTTCTTCTCCATCAGGAGATGACCAGCCTAAGAGGGCAAGAAAGTTAGCAAAAGCTTCCGGAAGATATCCCTGGTTGATGAATTCGCTAACAGCAGTTGCGCCATGTCTTTTTGAGAGTTTGCTTTTGTCAGGAGCCAGAATCATGCCCAAATGAGCGAACTGTGGAATTTCAGTTCCGAACGCTTCATAGAGTAAAATTTGCCTCGGAGTGTTTGAAATATGGTCTTCTCCGCGAATTATATGGCTTATTTTCATTTCTATGTCATCAACTACCACTGCAAAATTGTATGTAGAAACGCCGTTAGATTTCATTATTACAAAATCACCGCCAAGTGCTGTATCAAACTCAATTTCTCCTTTTATAAGGTCGTTAAATATAAGTTTTTTATGGGGCGTTGAAAACCTTACTACAGGCTTTCTTCCTTCTTTTTGAAATTTTTGTTTATCTTCTTCGGTAAGATTTTTGCATCTGCCGGAATATATGAAATCTTTTTTTTCTTTTATTGCCAGCTCTTTTTCAACGTCAAGTTCTTCCTGAGTGCACCAGCAGTAATAAGCGTTACCTGATTCAAGAAGTTTTTTTGCGTATTTTTCATATATTTCAAGTCGTTCAGATTGTCTATAAGGAGCGTATTTTCCTCCTATGTCCGGTCCTTCGTCCCAGTTCAACCCGATTGCTTTTAAGCTGTCATAAATATTTTGAACATATTGTTCTTCTGACCTCTCAAGGTCAGTGTCTTCGATTCTTAAAATAAATTTTCCGTTATTTTTTTTGGCAAACAACCAGTTAAAAAGCGCTGTCCTTGCTGTGCCTACATGAAGATTTCCTGTAGGACTCGGGGCTATTCTTACCCTTATTTCTCGATCCGGCATTTTTGTGAATTTCCTTAAAAAGTTTTCTTTTTAAATGAATTTTAAAGCAAATAAAATTTTATGTAAAAAATTAATTCGTAATTTAGGTTAATTAAAAATAATTTTCTTGAACATTTTTTTTGAGATGATATTATATGCCTTAAACACACGTATAAAAAGACATCAAGATGAATGTATAAAAGAGGAAACTCAAATGACCATAAATTTAGCAAACAAAAAAGAAGTGATAGAAGAACATAAACGGGGAAATAAAGATACCGGCTCTCCTGAAGTGCAAATTGCTCTTTTAACTAAAAAAATTACTGAACTTACTGAACATTTGAAAATTAATCAAAAAGATTTTCATGGAAAACGCGGCCTGTTAATGATGGTTGGAAAAAGAAAAAGATTACTTGCTTATTTGAAAAATAAAGATGTTGAGAGATACAGAACATTAATACAAAAACTTGGATTGCGTAAGTAATTTATAGGAAAAGTTTTTTAATAAAGATCCGGTTAGTTAATCGGATCTTTGTTTTTAATAGTTTATTTGTTTTGCGGGCTTAATGTTAAGAATATTTAAACGGAGATTTGTAAGGTAAGTTCTTGTTGGAAAAGGAAATTTAATAATTTATTAAATTTTTTTCTTTTTCAATGTTAATTATTTTTTTTCCGCAGGTTTAATACAAATGAAAGAAATTGTATTAAGGAAAGAAAATTATGCAAATGGCCCCAACTCAAACAGTCAATTTAACTCGCAAGAATATTCAGCAAAATACTATAAATTTTGGAAAAAATAATCAAAATATTGATAAACCAGTTGAAAAAAAAGAAATAAACAGAAGAGAATTTTTAAGAAAAGCGGGAATAATTACAAGTGGATGTTTATTTGGTGTTCATTCCATTCGTCAGTCTTCTAAAATTAATAAGTTGGAAAAAATTGCAAAGACAGAATCTTCTGGACAGATAGCTGATGTTATTAAAGAAGTTAGCCCGTCAATTGTTACAGTTAACAGTATTCAGCCTATGCAGAACAAAATCCCTGTTCCTACCATAGGATCTGGGGTTATTGTCAAAGATAAAGAAGATGATTTATATATTATTACAAATAACCATGTTGTTGATAAAAATTTATTAAAGGACGAAAAAACCGGTGAAAAATATCATAAGATAATTTTTTCTGATAACAAAATGTTTACTACCAGCGCAAAAGCAGAATTGCTGGCAGTTGACAGCAAGATGGATTTGGCTGTATTAAAATTCTT
>CAYZIV010000105.1:0-5376 GCA_964478475.1 uncultured Gammaproteobacteria bacterium
AATTCTTAAATGTAAAACTTTAACTTAATAAAATTTTAAAGTATTATTTAAAAAAAGTTAACAAATTTACGTAAATTAAATTATAATTATTTATAAAATTAATGGGAAAATAAACAAATGAACAACAATAACAAATTATTCGGAATAATATTAGCCGGCGGCAGCGGAAGCAGGTTATGGCCATTAAGCAGAGAGCTTTACCCCAAGCAGTTTTTGGAGTTTTCAGAAGACAAAACTCTTTTGCAACTTACTTATGAAAGACTTAAACAAATTATAAAACCTGAAAATATTATTACTATAACCAATAATAAACATACTTCCGGCGTTGATATTCAGCTTCAGGAAATAGAAAATGATGCTGATTATAAGATAATAGGTGAACCCTTAGCGAAAAACACAGCACCGGCAATAGCATTAGGTGCTCAATTCATCAAAAACCATACGGAAAAAGATGATGACCCTGTTATAATTAGGGCTCCATCAGATCACTGCATAAAAAACCAAAAAGCACTTATGGAAGCAGTGATGGAAGGAGCAGAAATTGCCAAACAAGGTTATATCGTAACTTTTGGGATTAAACCATTTGAGCCGGAAACAGGATATGGTTATATTAAAGCTTTTAATAATCAAAAAGTTGGTAAAACAGCTATTAAAACCGATTGCTTTAAAGAAAAACCCGATTATGAAACAGCCTTACGGTATGTTCAGTTTGGCGATTATTACTGGAACAGCGGGATTTTCATGTTTTCTCTCTCAACAATTCTTAAAGAATTTGAACAGAAAGAACCCGATATAATTAATAAAATCAAGGAAATAGATTTCGAAACCCCTGATTCTCTTGAAGAAAAGTATAAACAATTGCCTTCCATTTCAATAGACTACGCAATTATGGAAAAATCGAACAATATTGCGCTTATTCCCGTTAAGTTTGATTGGAATGATCTTGGCTCCTGGGAAGCTATTTATAAAGTTTCGTCAAAAAATAAAGATAAAAACTTTATAAAAGGTGATATAAAAAGCATTGATTGTCATAATTCCTTAATTTATAGCACTTCCAGGTTTGTATCAACTATAGGTATTACTGATACAATTGTTGTGGAAACAGACGATTCTGTTCTTGTCTGTAACAGAAAAGATTCGCAGAAAGTCAAAGAAGTTTTTGATTTCTTAAAAAATCAAAATAATGATTTATATAAAGCCCATAAAACTAAAACAGAACAATGGGGAAGCTGCAAAAATCTTTTGAAAGATTCTGACTCTAGTGTAAATAATATAACAATAACCCCTAACAAAGTTTTCACAAGTGATTTATTAGATAAAAAACTCAAACAATACTATGTTACTAAAGGCACAGCTCTTATAAAACTGAAGAATAAAGAAATGACCTTAACTTCAGGACAAAGTTTAAACATTAATTCAGAATCTGATTATTCAATAAAAAATATTGGCACAGATCCTTTAAAAATAATAGAAATAACATCTATTTAACCTGAATTACGAATTAATTTGGGATGAAATTTCATTAAGCTATAATTTGGGGTTATTTAATCTTTGAATAACTAATTACAGCTCTTTTTAAGAGAGTTATAATTTTTCCATTTTCTTCCTGAACATGAAAAGCATTTTCATCATACCAAAGAACCTGTCCTACTAGCGTTTTTTCGTTTATAAGATGAAACTCGACCAGGTTTTTTTCTTTGATAAAATTTTTAATTTCAGAAGCGCTTGGGCCTTTTAACTCAATCATTATTTCTCCTTACTGCAACAATACTTATTGCAGATTGATTAACTTTTAACCTGCATTTACTGCTTCGTTTAATTCCTCTACAAAATTATCAACGTCTAAGCCATGAACTTTTGCACCTGCTTCTAAATTTTCAAACCTTGCAGCTGCGCAACCGATACAGCCTAATCCGTGTTTTGCAAACACCGGAAGTGTTTCAGGATAGTTTTGCACTATTTCCACTATGTTCATTTCTTTAGTAATTTTTTTTTCTGTCATGGCAATCTTCCTTTTTTCTTAAAATAAATTTTATAAATAATTATAATACAAAATATTTAACGGGAAAATAAATTACCATAATCACCAATAAACTAAAATACTTTCCCGTTAAATTCACTGTTCAAGCGAAAATTATACCAAAGAAGAAGCTGTAAGAATTTTGTCTACTTCGTCTTTATCGCAGTCCATAACATAATTAATGCCGGAAATATCTGCTGCTTCTCTTGTAAGACTTGCAAGGTCTGACCTTTCGATATGCTCGAGGGTAAATTTTCTGTTTCCGCACATAAATTGTCTCATTCCTTGCGCAAGTCTGTGATAATAGCTATAAAGAGCAATTGCAGAGGTTGGTATCTTATTATACTGATCTCCAAATTGGTCTTTTAACTGTGAGCTTAATACAAATATTTCTTCTTTTGTTTGACCGTATTTTGAAGCAGGTCCTGTGATATTGTTTCCTTCAATCATTTTTTCTATTGTTTTTCCGACCATAACAGCAGTAATAGGTGCTCTTGCCATGCCTATTGCTTTTACAAACGGCGCTCCGAGTGCTAACCCTTTATAAATATGGTCTTCCAAGGTTAATCCTCCGGCTATAACTATATCCGGCACGTATTCTCCGTTTCTCCTGAGTCTTTCTGCGTACTGATAAGCCAGACTTTCAAGCTCAACTGTAGGAATACCCCATTCGTTCATCATTCTCCATGGGCTCATTCCAGTTCCGCCGCCTGCGCCATCAATAGTGATGACATCAAGTTTTGCTATAGATGCAAATTTAATAGCTCTTGCCAGATCCACAGGCCTGTATGCTCCGGTTTTCAGGAATATATGTTTGGCTCCGGCGTTTCTAAGCTCTTCGACTCTTTTCATGAAACCTTCTTCAGACACCATTCCTAGTCTGGAATGACGCTCAAATTCCTTGAAGGATTTATCCTGAAATCCTTTTTGCGCAGACTCGCTGTATGGATCAGGAAGTACAATATATCCTCTATCTTTAAGCATTTTAGCTTTTTCCAGAGTCCTTATTTTAACTTCACCGCCAATATTTTTGGCCCCTTGTCCCCATTTGATTTCTACTGCGGTGACTCCGAGCTCTTTTATTGCATATTCTTGCGCGCCAAGCCTTGTATCTTCAACGTTTGCTTGTACGACAATTTCTCCGTATCCGTCTTTTTGCCATTCTTTGAATAAACGGACTCTTCTCTCCAACTCAGGGGATTTAACAACAGTTCCATCTTTTATAACTGACTCCTGGTCCATTCCACAGATATTCTCACCAATAGTCAATATAGTTCCTGAAATTGCAGAACCGATCGCTAATCCTTCCCAATTTGTTCTGGCTACGTCTGTAGAACCTATTCCTGGAATTACAAACGGGAGTTTTAATTCAATATCTTTATTTATCCCAAGTTTTGTTTCGAGGTCAACATTGCTAAAAATAGCCACATCACTTTCAGCTTCAATGCCTTTAGCGCCTACAGCGGTTCCAAGTATATTAAAATGGGAAAAATCCACAGGATAATCTTTTTGAGAAGCCGCTGTCATAGGTCCAAATGGTTGCGGATAAATATTTTCACAGGACCTGAATGATGAAATACCTATTTCGCATAAACCGGGACAACCTTCAACACAGGTTGCGCACATTCCGCTAAATGGTGACACATCATCTTTTGTACGATTTTTACTCAGCGTCGCGGCTGAACTATTAGGTTTTGAAAAAGTCATAAAATCTCCTTGTATTTACTTGTTTTTACCGTTAAAAACCTTTGAAAGGGCTTTATGGCAATAACTAGAGTGCATTATTATTTAATTTGTGTAGTAATATTTTAGCCTAAAAAAAAATGTTGTAAATTAAATATTGTTAGTTTTTTATATAAAAACTGGTCAAAAAAGCATTTTTTTAATATATTTTTATTATGTTTATGAATATTCTTAATAAAAATAATGAATTTTATGACAGCAATATAGGGTTAGTATTTCAGTCTCTTTTTATGAATTTAATGTTAACCCCCTACTATAAACTGTTTTTCAACATGAAAGTTTTGGGCAAAGAAAATATACCCAGAGAACATTCTGTAATTTTCGCTTCTAATCATTGTTCTTACCACGATCCACCTTTGCTGGCAGCAGCTTCATACATGCATATTGCTTATATGGCAAAAAAAGAACTTTTTGATATACCTGTCCTGTCCTCGCTTATAAAAGCACTGGGCGCTTTTCCTGTAAACCGGGAAAAACTTGAAATTTCAACCATTAAAACCGCAAAATATATCTTAAAATCAAGAAGATGGCATTTGGGGATTTTTCCACAAGGAACACGAATAATGGACGGAACCATCGGGGATATAAAACCGGGCTTCGGATACCTTGCAGTAGCCTCAAAAGCAACTGTTATTCCTGTTTTTATTGATATGAAAAGAGGACGCTTTCCTTTTTATGGAAAATTGCTTGTAACTTTCGGGAAACCCCTTCCTATGACAAAAGATGTCGATGAAATGTGTGAAAACTGGAAAAAAGCCGTTTCGAAACTTGCAGGATATGAATATATAGAAAAAAATCCTCAAGAAAACCAGGAAATGACTAGTATATAAATTATTGATATATTAATTATCTTTAAGTTTTGGTTTATTAGTGCAAATTGTTATAAAATTGGAATTGTATTTAAAAGAAAAGTTTATGGGGTAAATAAAATGGAAAGATATTTTCCTGAATCAGAGATACTTTCATTAAAAAGATTAAAAATAGCTATAGAAAAAAAAGAATGGGAGCTTTTTGAAAAAGGTTTAAAAAAAGCAATTCAAATGAAAAATCACGGTCATAAATTCAAACAAGCAGATTTATGGCAAAATCTGCTGTTATGGGCAGAATCAGAAGATGTGCCCCCGGAATTATGGGAAAAATTTACCGATTTTGTTGATAATCTATCAGGTGAAGTTATTAGCGCTCCGCAGGATTGTGAAATTATTCCGGAATACAATGAAGAAACTTCTGGTTTAATTGATAAAGAAGTGGTGATAATTTATAACCAAAATATTGATAAGGATACCCTTTCCTTTATTAAAAAACATAGGGTTAATTTAAATAACATTATTAATAATCCTGCAAAATCGAGTATTGATCATAAATGGATGGAAGAGCTTTCTGATCTGGTAAGTGATTTTAACGAACCGACCGAGGATTTAAAAGGGTTTATATCACTTATTTCTCTTTTTAAGAACAGCGGTTCAATCATAACAAACAGTTACTGCGCAAATATTCATAAAATGCTTATAAAATCTAACATAAACGTGCTTTATCAGGGAGTAAAAAACGAAATTAAAACAACCGGAAAAACCTGGGAATTCTTTCCTTTGTCAGGTGCGGTAAACATTTTT
>CAYZIV010000106.1:0-5362 GCA_964478475.1 uncultured Gammaproteobacteria bacterium
AGATAAATCTCTGGCTTCTTCAAGGGTGTTCATGAAAGCGCCGCTTCCGCATTTTACGTCAAGTACAATGACATTAGCTCCTGAGGCTATTTTTTTAGACACAACCGACGATGCAATCAGAGGAATACTATCCACGGTGCTGGTCACGTCTCTAAGTGCGTACAATTGCTTATCTGCCGGGGTGAAATTACCTGTTTGACCGGCTATTGCCCTTCCAATTTCTTTTACCTGACCTAAAAATTCTTCGTTACTGAGAGAAGTGTTAAATCCGGGTATTGATTCGAGTTTGTCGATTGTTCCGCCTGTAAACCCTAATCCTCTGCCGGAAAATTTTGCTACCGGAAAACCTGCCGCTGCTAAAAGAGGCACTATAATTAAGGTTGCTTTATCGCCAACACCGCCTGTGCTATGTTTATCTATTATGCAATCACTTATTGAACTTAAATCAAGAGTGTCACCAGATTTTGCCATAACCATGGTTAGAATTGCACTCTCGTCAAAAGTCATTCCTTTGAAACATACACTCATGAGCCAGGCTGAGATTTGATAATCAGGAATACTTCCATCAAGCATGCCGTTTATTATAAAATTTATTTCCTCTTCATCATGAGCTAAGCCTGATTTTTTCTTGTTTATCAAGTCAACCATTCTCATAATTTAATAACTCCTTAAATTTTTTCTTTAACTAACGGGATTTCTTTATTTGAACTTAGGTCATCAGCAAGTTTTACTGATTCAATCATGCTTCTGTAATCTGCTTTATTTTTTCCTGCAATGTCATATGCTGTTCCATGACAAGGAGATGTCCTTATAACAGGAAGATTTATCGTTAAATTCACAGCAGTGTCCATTGCAAGCATCTTAACAGGTATTAGCCCCTGGTCATGATAGCAGGCAACATAAGCATCATATTCAGGTTTTTGATTTATCATAAAAGATTTTGCCGCTTTTGCCCATAAACTGTCAGCCGGAAATGGTCCTTCAACATTAATTGCATATCGTTCCCTTAGTTGATTTATGGCGGGTCTGAAAAAATATTCTTCCTCCAATCCAAAAACTCCGTTTTCTCCAGCATGCGGATTTAATCCGCAAATTGCTATTTTAGGATCTTTTATTTTAAAATCTTTTTCCAGAGAATTTTTTAACGTAATGATTGAACACATTATTTTTTCTGTAGATAAGTTTTGTGTAATTTCTGAAAGTTTTAAGTGCCTGGTTAAGAGCATTACTCTTAATTCCCCTGCAACAAACATCATTTCCGGTCCATATAATTTATTTGAAGTGTTTAAGTTTGATATAACCCTTTTAATTCCGCCTTTTATCCGTTGATAGCCTTTTTTAGAAGATGCCGTAATATTAATAGGCTTATTCGTATTTTTACATAACGAACCTGTTCCTAAAAAATCTTTCAGCACTTCAGTTTGACCGGAATAGTGATGACCCGCCATATTAAGAGATTTTTTAGATATAGGGGCGGTCATTATCGCCCTGACAAAATTATCTTTTGTTAATTCACAGCATTTTTTTAAGGACAATAAAGAATGTTTCCCTGATTCCCGGGTAGATTCTCCTATTTTCAAATTAGATAAATTAAACGGAATATCTATTATTTCAAGGCCTTTAGGAACAGGAAGCCCGAGCTCGAGAGCTGTCTTGAAAAAAACATCTCTATTGCCCACAATGCACATATCCTGAGTTTCGACACTCATTTTAACGGAATTTAGAGCTTTTATTACTATTTCAGGTCCTATTCCGCTTACATCTCCGAGCGTTATTAAAATTTTTTTATTTTTGTTCATGACGCTATATTATTCAATAATTTTTAATAAGTTACATATCCTGATGTTGTTTGAAATATTTTATTATATTGACCAGGGTTGACGGTGTGCCAAAATTCCCGGATTTTGTTACAATCCAACGGGCCTCATGATCAAGACAAATTGGTATAGCAGGTTCTACCTGATCTATAATTTGAAGCTGTCTGCTGCCAAGAGCATTACAGCATTTATAAGACGTTTCTCCGCCTACAAATAATGAAATTAAATTTTGCTTTTTAGTAACAGCTAGAGACAGCGATGTTAGGTAATTTATTATAAGATGTGAAATACTCTCAGGGAAAATGCCTATTTCTTCTGCTTTTGCTGTTTCATCTTCATATTCCTTAAAATGAACTGCTACAATTTTCTCTGTGGCAAGATGTTCTAAGATATTTTCAACGAAAGCATCTTCAGGTTTATTAACAATTTGCTCCAGGGTAAGTTCAATAATATAGGAATCATTTTCATCTGATTCTGCCAGTTTTTTTAATTGAATTTTAGACAGAGGGGATTTGCTTCCTGATAGAATTAAAACCGGCAGAGGCGGAATAACTTTGTTTATATGCTGGTATTTTACATCAGGCAGCCAACATTTAGTCAATGATTGAGCAAGTCCAGCCGAACCACAAGGAAGTATTTTGTTTGTGGATTTTTCTATTGCCAGCGCAATTTGCTCCATATCTGTTGTAGTGACTGCATCGACAATTATAAGTTTCTTTTTTTCTTCGATCAGTTTTTTAAACTCCAGTAAAAGCGGACCTGCCCCTTTCATTACTGTTATTAAAGGAATATGAGCTATAAGTTCAGGGTTATCGACTTGTTGTCTTAAAAGTGTCGGAACGTGAGACTGACTTATCGGAGAGTAAGGATCTCTTGCCACTTCTGTTCTCTCTATAGGCATGCCCTTTAATAAATGGTAACCTCCCACGGTTGTCCGTCCCTCTGCCGGAAACGCAGGCACCACTATTGCAGCATCTGCTCCAATAACTTCAAGGACTTTTAGAGATTCTTGTGCAATATTTCCTCTTAAAGTAGAGTCAATTTTTTTATAAATATACTCAGCATTTAAATTTTCTGTAAAAGATTTTGCTGCTTCTTCTACAATTTTAACAGCATCTTCAGGCGGCAAGTTCCGGGTTTCAGTGCTTACTGCCCAAGTTTGAGTGTTTGCTTTACCCAGCGGAGTTGTTAAATAATCAAGCAAAATCTGTGTGTTGCAACCTTTTAGATGAAATTGCAACGCGGTATCATCTGCTCCCGTAAGATCATCAGCAATTATGCCTATAATATTTCCTTGTAAAGTCAAGTTACATACCCCTTAATTATTATTCAGCAGAATAGTCGCTTTTGCTTCCTAAAAACCTGATATTTGACCCTCTTACAAAATACATTTCTCTTTTATTGCCTTCTTTATCTGTCCATTCATTGTAATCAAGTCTTCCTTCAATTGCGACTTGTCTTCCTTTTTTTACATATTCTCCTGCCAGTTCAGCCTGTTTATCCCATAATTCTATTCTAAACCAGTCAGTTTTTTCGTTATTTTTGCTTCCTCTGTTAACTGCAAGAGAAAGGGTTTTCTTTACTTTTCCTGATTCAAAGTATTTCATTTCAGGATCCTTTTATTTTTATTCTCAACATATTATAGCAGAGAAGAAAAAATAATAAATTTATAAACAATAGAATAGCATTGTTATAAAATATTTCTGTAACATTTTATATTTTAATACTTAAAAAAAAGAAAACAAAAATGAAAGCAGCGATTTATACAGAGAACAAAGAATTTGAGTATACAAGGATTTACGAGCCTGAGCTTAAAGATGGCGGAGCGATAATTAAAGTTAAAGGTTGCGGTCTTTGTGGGTCGGATATTGTTAAATTAAGACATGGATTTACAAAACCAGGTTCTGTTTTGGGGCATGAAGTTGTAGGACTCATTGATAAAATCGGAGAAAATAAAAACTTTAAGCAGGGCGACAGGGTTGTTTTAGGTCACCATGTGCCTTGTTTTGATTGTGTTTTTTGTAATAATGAAAATTATTCGATGTGTCGGGAATTTAAAAACTCGAACATAGTGCCGGGTGGGTTTTGTGAGTATATTTATGCTTCAAAAAGACATCTGGAGAACACTGTTTTCAAAGTGCCTGAATCCATTTCAGATATACAGGTTTCTTTTGTTGAGCCTGCGGCGTGTTGTTTACGAGCTGTAAAACGCATGGCAGTGAAGCAAAATGATGTTGTTTTGGTAATAGGACTTGGTTCAATAGGACTTATCGCAGGACAAATCCTGAAACATTACGGTACTCGGGTTATTGGCTGCGATCTTCTGGATGAAAGGCTAGAGTTTGCAGAAAAATTCGGGTTCGATTCAGTTTATAAATATACAACCGATGAAGAAATATCGGAGTTGATAAAATCGAAATTTCGCAAAGAAGGCGCGGATAAGATTTTTTTAGCTTCCGGAAGTAATAAAAGTCTTCCATTAGCGGTCTTAGCCGTAAGAGACGGCGGAAAAATTCTTGTTTTCAGCAGTGTTACGTTTGATGATATTGGCTTTTCCAATAACGATATTTACTACAGGGAACTCACCGTGCTTGGAAGTTACTCTCCTTCCCCGCAGGATTTGGCGGATTCGCTGAATTTGCTGAAAGATAATATAATAGAAGTGGATGGTCTGTCGGTTGTCTATGAACTTAAAGACATTAACAAGGCGATTGAAGATACGTGTTCAAACAAAATCATGAAAGCGTACATAAATATCGAACAAAATTCATAAATAATTTTTTGATGTTTTAATAAATTAAATACTTTTGCGAGAAAAAAATGAAAGCAGTTTTATATTACGAACCCGGGACAGTAAAATACGAAGAAATAAATATGCCGGAAATAAAAGCGGGAGAGGTTTTAATAAAGATTGAAGCCGCGCTAACCTGCGGTACTGATGTAAAAACATATAAACGCGGGCATCCTGTGCTGATAAAAAAAGTTCCTTCAGGATTCGGACATGAATTTGCAGGGACAATTTATAAAATCGGCGACGGTGTGGATGGATTTAAAATCGGTGATCGTGTGGTTGCAGCAAATTCCGCTCCGTGCCAGGATTGTTATTATTGTAAAATACATGAATACAACCTGTGTGAGAACCTTGACTTGTTAAACGGGGCATTTGCCGATTATATAAAAATTCCTGAATTAATAACAAAACAAAATCTTTTGCATATAAATGACAATGTTAGTTTTGAAGAAGCGGCATTTACCGAGCCTTTGGCTAATGTTGTTCTCGGGATTGAAAAGACAGAAATTAAGCCCGGACAAACTGTAGGCGTGGTCGGGCTAGGACCTATCGGGCTTATGTTTGTGAAGCTGGCAAAATTAAAAGGCGCAAGAGTAATCGCCGCGGGCAGAAATCCTCTTAAATTAAAGCTGGCAAAAGAATTCGGCGGAGCTGACGAGGTTATAAACCTGCTGGAAGTTCCTGATCCTGAGAAAGCGTTTTTTGACCTTACGCCTGAAGGTAAGGGGCTTGATGTTGTGGTAGAAGCGGTCGG
>CAYZIV010000107.1:0-5350 GCA_964478475.1 uncultured Gammaproteobacteria bacterium
ATAAAAGATGGTTTGCGCTTGGTGGAATAGTTGGAGCATTTTTGTTCCAGCATGCCCTTCAGGGATGGTGTCCACCGTTGCCCGTGATACGCAGGTTAGGAGTCAGGACTGAATCCGAAATTGAAATGGAAAGAAGACTATTGAGCTCTATTAAAAATAAATAATTCAGCTATAATTGTGTTTCAGCTTTTTAGTAATTCGGATTATTTATCCGCTAAATATTCATTAAAGGATTTTTCCGGAACTAACCGGTATGTGCATCTTTTATAGAGTTTGCCGCCTGAATATATTTTTTTAGGGTTCGGGTAATCTCTGCAAATTTTTGGTCTGTTTTGATAATCAGGACATATTCCATTTTCTTTTATCAAGCTGCATGCCAGTATTAAATTGTTTTTTTCATCTCTTCCGATGATTTTAAACCGTTTGTATTTGGGATATAGGATCGTTAAAAATTTAAAATCTTTTTCGGATAAGTTTTGCAGCGTATAGAGAAATCTGCAGCAATCTCCGCATTTGTTGCAGTGTCCTTCAAGTCGGTATTTTACTTTTTCCAGAACGAATTGCGGAAAAAATTCATAAAAGATTATTTTGAATATTTTGATGATATCTGTATTTTTAGAAATTATAATTTTGAACCTCTATATAAGTATATTGAAAAAATCACTAATTTCCCACCAACAAACGTTAATGGGAATTAAATTAGTGTTTGATTAAATTTAATTAATCTTAAATACTGCCGTTTTCTTTTAATTTCCTGTAGCAATCAGGACAGAATAATGGCTTATCTTGATTAGGCTTAAAAGGAACGGTAGTTTGCACTCCGCATTCAGAGCAGACTACGTCATATCTGACTTGAGACCTGGCTCCTCCTCTGCCTTCATTTTTTCTTTGTCTGTTTTTAGCTCGACATGAAGCACACCTTTTAGGGGCTGAAAACCCTTTTTCACTGTAAAAGTCTTGTTCTTCAGTTGAAAAGTCGAAGTCACATCCGCAGTCGGCGCATTGTAATGAAATGTTTTCGTTTGAATTCATGTGTTTTTCCTATTTTTGTTTAATTACATCTAAATTGAGGGTGGTTAAGTTAATTTGTTTTTTTTCTCTCCTTTCGTTTTATATTTTTAACAACAGTTACCGGTCATAAATATTAGTTATGACCGGTATGGCTGCAAATTCATATTTTTTGCAAAATTTTGAATTTTTTAAAACTTTAAAAAATTCCGTGATAATGCGTTTTAATGTGCTTTTTTTGTTATAGTTAATACGTTTCATTAAGATGTTCTTTCGATATATGGTTAATTAGATATCAATAATTATATTTTAACAAATTTTCAAAAAATTTAAATATCATTTATACATTTTATTAATAAATTCAAATATTTAAATAAAATCTTTTAAATGTTTAATTTTGTCAGATTTTCTAAGTTTAGTAATAGCAGTTTCTTCTATCTGTCTTATTCTTTCTTTGGAAAAGCCGAATAACTGACCGAGCTGTTCGAGAGTTTTTCCTTTTCCTCCGTTTAATCCGAATCTTTCGCGAAGAATTTCTTTTTCCCTTACTGTTAAAATTGACATTGCATCGAGAATGTTCTCGTGAAGCAAGCTTTCGACCGCTTTGTTGTGAGGAGCAACAGCTTCTGTATCCGGGACATAATCTTCAAGATATAAATCCTCGCCTATCGGTAAATCAAGACTTATTGGTTCTTTACTCATAGCTTTTCTGATATTGAGAACTTTTTCAACAGAGAGCTCCATTTTTTCTCCAAGTTCTTCAACTGTTGCTTCTCTTCCAAGCTCAAGATAAAGTTCGGCCTTTATTTTCTTAAAGTGCCTGATTTTGTCAGACATATGCACAGGAAGACGTATTGTTTTTGAAGTATTAGCAATGCAGCGGATTATGGTCTGTCTTATCCACCATGTTGCATAGGTGCTAAACTTAAAGCCTTTTCTGTAATCATATCTTTCTGCTGCTCTTATTAATCCGAGGCTTCCTTCTTGAACAAGATCTAAAAACTGGACTCCCTGTCCGATATATTTTTTTGCAATGCTTACTACAAGCCTTAAATTGGCTTGAACAAGCTGTGACTTGGCAATCTCTGCTTCTTTCGCTGATCCTTCTCTTATTTTTCTGCCCAGCTCTATTTCCTCTGACGCGGAAATCATTGATTTTTTTCCGACTTCCTTTAAGTACATTTGAAGAACATCATTTGCCTTGAATTCCTGGTGGAATACATGTTGTCCTTTTTCCTTTTTAGTCTCTATGTCAAGCTCTTCTTCGTCAATATCCTCTTCTTCTATAAAATCAAGAGGTTTATTGTTTTTAATTTCCTTTTCAAGAATAAGATCTTTTTCCTCAGGTGAAAAATCTGCACCTGATTTATTCTTTACTTTATGCTTTTTGGCAAATTCTAATTTTGTCATATCCTCAGCCTTCTTCCACTTTCTCTTAAAATGTTATTTATATGAATTCTTATATTTATAGTTTACTTTTAGTTATTCATATTTTTGTTTTTTTTAATTAAAATTTAATTAAAAAATTAATAAAAATTTTTGTATTTTTAGCATTTAATTTGGTTTAATTGCTCACTGTTCTAATGACGAATGTGTTAATATTTTGTTTCAAAATATTAACCAAACGGCTAATCATTAAATACTCATTATTCAAATAAAAGCGGGCGGCTTCGCCGCCCGCTTTTATTTGAATAAATTAGCTAAATTTTATCTATATATTCTTGCCCTTTTGAAAGTCTTCTTCTTAAGCTGCTTATTTTATCTTCGTATGCATCAATATTTTTTATATCTTCTCTTATCTGATTTTGAGACCTTATGCACATTTCTATATCATATTTAGTGCAGGCTCCCATTTCTATTAAAATATTTCCTAATTTTTTTGATGAATTTTGGTTTTGCTCAGCAAGCGCTTCTTTGAGTTGTTGCAAAGTAATTACTTTGTTTTTTACCAGAATATTTCCCAATTTTGTCAGCTGTTGATAATTTGCTTTTTTCTCGAGGAATGAGGAGCACAACTCAACCGGATTTTTTTCATTAATTAATGTTTCATTGGTAATAAGTCCCGATTCTCTTAACGCATTAGCGAGAACTTCAGCAGGAGTTATTCCAAGCGGGATAAATGTCTCCATATTTATTCCGGTTATTGTCACTTGTCCATCGTAATCGTATAGATTCATTTTTTCCTCAAAAATAATTCATTAAACTCATCTTATCAAATTATAGTAAGCTTTTTCAATACTTTCTTTGTTCATTAGAGCTTCGCCTACTAATATTCCTGAAACTCCGTTTTCTTTTAATATAGATATATCTGTGCTGTTGTTGATTCCGGATTCACTAATAATATAAATATCGTTAAGTTTCCGCCCTTTGATTAATTCAAGAGTATTGTTAATGTTTACTTCGAACGTTTTTAGGCACCTGTTATTGATTCCGATTATTTTTGCTCCGGATTCCAGCGCTAAGTCAAACTCCTTATTATCATGTACTTCCAGTAAAATATCCAGATTAAGTTCCTGCGATAAGTCCATATAGTCTTTCAGCTGCTTTTTGTCCAGAATTGAGGCTATGAGCAATATAATATCTGCTCCCAGCTGTTTTGTCTGATAAATTTGAAACTCATCAATTATGAAATCTTTTCTTAATATCGGTAAATTTGAAATTTTCTTTATATCTGATAAATATTCGGGTTTTCCCATGAAAAAATTTTCGTCAGTTAATACTGATATAGCAGCAGCTCCCACTTTTTGATAAATCTTTGCAATCTTAAGATGATTAAATTCTTTGCATATAACACCTTTTGATGGGGAAGCTTTTTTTACCTCAGCTATAACTGCAAGTTGATTTTTTTGTTTATGTTCTTCTAATGCCTTAATAAAATCATTTGCTTCAGAATTGTCTTTCGCTGAGCTGTCTGTGTTTTTATATTTGCAATTTTTTTTCTGGTCTAATACTTCAATTTTTTTGTATTCAACAATTTTTTGTAAAATGGTCATAAAGTTGTTAATTTTCAACGATTGTTATTTGGTTTGGTGAACTAAGTATAATTTCCGGCTTGCCGTTTGTTATTCTCATTATTCCTTCAATCATAACTTTTTTGTTCTTGAAATATTGATCAGGTTCCTAGATTCCAGCATCTATGAAAGCCGGAATGTCTGTATTATAAATTACTGCACTTAGTGAAGTGTTGAAATTCTTGCCAAAATTTAAAAAAATGACCTTTGAATTATTCGAAATTTCAGAACCGCATATTTCACCTTCGATTCTTACGTATTGGCTGGTTTTTGATATAAGTTGCACAAAATTATTGGCATTTATGCTGGATTCATTTATTGATCCTTGTGTGGGAATTTGTATAGCTAAAAGTCCCGTAAATAATAATATTAAAATACTTATTTTTTTCATTAATTTCCTTAATCTCTCAATCTACTCTCTCTATAAAATATTTAAAAACTAAAAATTTAAAATATTTACTTAATTAAATTATACTTATTAATTTTAATAAAGTCATTGTCCGGATAAAAAACTAGTATAACTATAGTAAAGCTGCTTAGCATTTCTTAAAAGTTATAAATTTTAAAAAATCGCATGCTTTTATTTTGATAAATAGAATTTATTGATTTTTAATATATAATGATATTATTTGAAATTAAATGATAATGGATTTATGGAAGATATATCAGAATTAATAGTTGATTGCCTTAAGCCTTTTGAAAAATTTCAAATTGAGATTTTAGATGATAAAGATCAACATTATCAACTGACAAGTGAAATAATAGTAACTGGCGGAGATTATTTGATTATCAGTCCTCCTATGTTTTTGGACAGTTATTTTGATTTGCCTGTAAATGCCGTTATAAGTGTAATTTTTTATAGAAATGAAGGGATAATCTTTGGCCATTCCAAAATATTGGCCAAGCAATCGGGTGATGAGCCAAGATTAAAATTATCATTGCCTTATAATGTTGAATTAATTAATAGAAGAAGACATAAAAGATATCGTTTAAAATTGAAGAGCACAATAGAATATTTAATAAACAAAAATAGTTCAAATTATAAAGTCTTATACATTGAAACTTTTGATATAAGCACGCATGGATTAAGCTATTTTCATAATGATCCTTTAGGAAAATATCATAAAATCAAGTGCAGTATTAACCTTGACAATATAACTAATAATCCTGTAGTTGCAGAGTGCAGATATGTTCAATCTTTGAAAAAAACTGTAAAAGGTGTAAATTTATATAAAATAGGTCTCGAATTCGTGAAAATATCCGGATATGATAAAGAAAGATTGCATGAAAAATTGTTTCGAAGAAAAGCTAATTAACCCGAGTCGCGAATT
>CAYZIV010000108.1:0-5345 GCA_964478475.1 uncultured Gammaproteobacteria bacterium
ACAATAATATCTTGTCCGATAAATCTTACTACAACACTTGCTGCAGGCTGGTTAATTAAGAAAATATCAGAGAAGAGCAAACCTTTTGCCATTCTTGCTGTGTCCACAACAGGAGCTCTTGGTGCGATAAACGCAGGTAAGGGAATCATAAACCTTGCCAGCGCTAAAAAGGCGGAAGATAAAGAAAATAGCTTTAAAGATATGGGCAAAGGAACAACTATTGTCGGCCTTTCAGCTCTGGGAGCGAAATCTGCCCTAAAAAGCAATGGTATTTCAACAGAAGGAATGGGACCTGTTAAAGCTCTCACAACTTCATGGAAACAAACCCCTGGCATCTTAAAAAACATTTTTACAAAGGGTTTTAGCGAAGGCTTAGGGTTAAAACAAGGTGCAGCAGTAGCTGTAGCAGGAACGTCAGGAATTGATTCTTCTGGTAGCGAAATTGTTCCAGATGCGCCAATTGATTTAACTGAAGCTCCCGGAGCTATTGGAGAACTTGTAAATAGCGCGCGTAATGCGATTGAAGATCCGACACTTCCGCTTATTACAGCAGCAAAAGAAAGTGGAGCTGATAAATTTATAGAAAAAGCTGAAAAAGAATTATCCAAAATAACTGAAAAATAATTAAAAATAAAACCACCAATCTTAAACCGGTCAGTATAAACAACCATGTACTTGACCGGATTTTTTTGAGGTATATCATGAATTCACGAATAAAGTAAAAATCAACGATATTAAATATTATCAAGACTTTTAATCTTATTTATTCAAAATTTAATTAATTAAAAAATAAAAGGAAAATCAAGTGGATTCAAACGAAAATCAAGTAGAAACCACTCAAGATAATAACTTATATAATCCGAGATTTGAAAAAATCGGTTATATACAGGTCTATACAGGAAACGGAAAAGGTAAAACCACAGCTTCACTTGGACTAGCAATGAGAGCTCTTGGCAGAGGATGGAAAGTCCTAATCATTATGTTTGCAAAGGGCGGGAACCATTATGGCGAGTTATTTTCTTTCAGAGAATTGAGTCCGAAAATTAAAGAACTTCTGACTATTGAACAAGCCGGTATGGACAGAATAGTTTATTCTGAAAATATTAACAAAGAAGACCAAAAAGCAGTCAAAAGAGGTTGGGAAATTGCAAAACAAGCTGCGCAATCAGGCGAGTATGACCTGATAATCCTCGATGAAGCTAATATAGCAATAGATCTAGGGTTGATTAACCTGGAAGAAATGAAAACTTTTCTTAAAAATAAACCCGCATACCTAGAAATAGTCTTAACAGGCAGGCGCGCGCATGACGATATCATAGAACTTGCACACCTCGTGTCTGAAATTCAACCCAGAAAACACTACTGGAACATAGGTGTCACTGCAAGAAAAGGGATTGAGTACTAAATCATGATAAAATGTTTCATATGATAAGTTCGGGCGAGCGTTTTAAAAAATGATCAAAACTCTTTATATAAAAAACTTTACGCTTATTGATGAGCTGGAAATAAGTTTTGACAAAGGCTTAAACATATTAACCGGAGAAACAGGTTCGGGGAAAAGTATTATCATCGGGGCGATAGACCTTGCTTTTGGTGCAAGATCTATTAAAGACCAGATAAAAACAGGTAAAGATAAGGCTTATATAGAACTTCATCTTGATCTTGACGACTCGTTTCCGGCAGAAATCCTTGAAAAAAACGGTATTGAGCTTATAGACGAAAAACATCTTATAATTTCAAGAGAAATAACTCCATCCTCTACAAGGTCGAGGATAAACGGTATTCTGGTTACCCAATCTTATATTCAATCACTGAGAAAGCATTTGCTGGATATTCATACCCAGCACGAGAGCTATAACTACATAAACCCGACAATGCATATAGATCTTCTTGATAACTATGGTCAAAAAGAATACGGAACCCTGCTAAAAGACTACAGGGATTGTTTTAACACTTTAAAAACAACTCAAAAAGAGTTAGAGCAAATGCAGGCAGTTAGAGGAGAAAATCTACAAAAGCTTGATTTTCTCAAATTTCAAACAGAAGAAATTAAACAGGTAAATATCTGTGATACTAATGAATACAACGAACTTATTAACGAAAGATCTATTTTATTAAACGCTGAGGAGCTCAAAGAACTTACTTTTTCATCTTATAACAGCTTATATGGAGAAAATAACAGTATAACCGATGCGTTAAGCTCAATTGAAAATAAGCTTATAAAGGCTGCGGAATTTGACGAAAAGCTCTCCCAATTCGCGGAAATGGTCTCTTCCAGCGCAATAAACCTTAAAGAAGTTTCCACTGAACTTAGAGCCTACTCGGAAAATCTGGAAACCAACCCGCAAAAGCTCCATGAAATCGAAGAGAGAATTAACATCCTCGATAAGCTGCGAAAAAAATATGGTCCTGAGCTGGCTGATGTTATGAAAAACCTGGAAAAATTTGAAGCAGAGCTTGAGTCAATAAACTTTAGCGACGAAAAAATTCTTAAATTAGCTGAAAGAGTAGAAGAACTGGAAGACAAATCAAACAAATACGCTTATGAACTATCCATTTCCAGAAAAAAACTTTCTGAAAAGCTCTCTATATTAATTCAACAGGAGTTGATAAAACTGGAAATGCCTAAATCACAGTTCTGTGTATCTGTAGAAGCCCAAAAAACTCTTACTAAAAACGGTTACGACAGTGTTGAATTCTTAATATCCACAAACACCGGCGAAGATATGAAACCGCTTTCTAAAATAGCCAGCGGTGGAGAAGTTTCCAGAATAATGCTTGCGATAAAAAGTATTTTTGCCGAGTCAGACAAAGTAAACACAGTTATTTTTGACGAAATCGATACCGGCATAAGCGGCAGGACTTCTCAGGCTGTCGCAGAAGCCTTTGCAGGACTTGCATTGAATCACCAAATTCTGTGCATAACCCACCAGCCTATAATTGCGGCGATGGCAGATCGGCATATTAATATCCAAAAAACTCAGGACCAAACAACCACCAAAGTTTTTACGGAAATTCTTGATGATGATTCTCGTCTTACAACACTTTCCGGACTTGCAAGCGGGCTTTATAACGATTCTGACTCCATTAATTTTGCAAAAAAACTTATCAAACAAGCAGAGTCCTATAAAAAAGTTATTTCAAATACCATACTGTCAGGCAAATAAAATAAAAGAGATTAACTTAAATCAAAAATTTCAGTATAATATTAACACTCCCTAAAACTAGTTTTGGGTTTAGAGACTTAATTATTATCGAAATTTATGGACAAAAATCATATGCTAAGAAAAATTATAGAAAAAGCCGACAGGTTCTTCGTGAACGGGCAATATTCAAAATCGATAGAATTTTATGAAAAAGCTCTGAAAGAAACTGAAATAACCGAAGAATTACAAGGCAGGATCTATTGTAATATAGGGATAATCTACTCTGTGCAGGGTGAACTCAAAAAAGCCGAGCAAGAATACCTTACTGCTTTGGAAATTAACGAAAAAATTGACCGAAAAGAAGGTCTGTCTAACATATATTGTAACCTCGGAGTCATTTATACAGGCTGGGGAGAACTCGATAGAGCAGAAGAAATGTATAGAAAATCTCTGGAAATTGACGAAGCTCTTGGAAACATGGACGGTGTTGCAGGGATTTGCATTAATTTGGGTAATTTCTATTATATTCAAGGCAACCTCGAAGACGCCGAGGGGATGTTTAGAAAAGCTCTTATTATTACAAAACACCTTAGCAATAAAGAAAACTTGCCTATCATTTTCTCAAACCTCGGGAATATTAACTATTTTCTGGGCAATATCGAAAAAGCTGAAACCATATTCAAAGAAACAATAGAAATAAGTAAAATTTTAGGTAATAACGAGGCGATTGCAACAACATATATCAATTTAGCTTCTCTATAACAAAAAACACGAAAACTTAAGTTGGCAAAACAATTATACGATATGACCATTGCCTTATGTTCATCCCAAAAAAGGAAAGAGGGAGAAGCCAATGCATACGCTGTAATGGGAGAAATCCTCAAAACCGAGGGTGATTACGAGTCTGCAAAGCAAATGTTCAACAGGGCTATGGATATAGACAGAAAACTCGACAGAAAAATCGGGCTTTCAGATGATCTTTGCGGTTTAGCGAGTGTTTTTATCGCCGAAGAAAGGATTGAAGAAGCTGAATCTCTGTTAAAAGAAGCCTTGGAAATAAACGAAATGCTGGATAACTTCAGCGGAGTTGCCGAAAACTACTACGAATACGGAAATCTTCACTTTGTAAAAAAAGATTTCAAAGAAGCAGAATCCTGCTACAAAACTTCGCTTGATATCGCACAGAGAATTCAGGACAAGCTTCGGATAGGAAAAATTTATTCCCGATTAGGCGCGTTTTATTTGGCGTTCGATGATTTTGAAAACGCACGAAAATTTAACGAACAATCGTTCGAAACCAACAACGAACTGGACTACAAAGAAATGCTGGCGGATACCTGCAAAAGCTTTGGTGACTACCATCTCAAAACAGCAAATATCGAAAAAGCCGAAGAGCATTACGAAAAAGCGTTCGTTCTGTATACCGAGCTTGCAAACGGCGAAAAAGCACGCACAATTTCAGAGTTGATCACTAATCTTAACCGGATAAAATAATGGATAACTTATCGGCAAATATTACCGAAATATTCCCCTCTATTCAGGGTGAGGGGGTTTATATAGGCTATAAACAAATTTTTGTGCGTTTTTCAGGTTGTAATCTAAACTGTTTATATTGCGACACAGATCATTCCGCTTTGGATTATTGCTGTGTTTATGAAAACGGTGACAGGTTCCACGAAGTTAAAAATCCTTTCACCCCTTTAAAACTGCTGGCAGAAATCGAAAAACTTCAGCCGGAAAAACATCACAGCCTAAGCCTTACAGGCGGAGAACCTTTGCTTAATGCGGAGTTCCTTAAAACTTTCCTAAAGACCTTTAAAAATAAATATCCTCAGGTTGGAATTTATCTGGAAACCAACGGCACTCTTGCTGATCAGTTTAATGAAATTGCTTCATATGTTGATATCATTGCTATGGATATAAAAATCGAGTCTTCAACCCATCAGCCACTTGCGCTTGAAGACCATTTGCAATTTATTAAAAATTCTTCCGATAAAAATCTTCTCGTTAAAGCCGTTGTCAGTTCATAAATTGAAGAAAAAGAAGTTCAGGCGGTTAAAACTCTTTTAAAAACTTCAAAGAAAGAAATTCCCTTAATTTTTCAGCTCGTATACGAAAAAATTCAAAAATAAAAACTTATTTCACTGCAAGACGAGTTTCTCAGGTATTTGCCTGATGGGCGGTTGATTCTACAAATGC
>CAYZIV010000109.1:0-5273 GCA_964478475.1 uncultured Gammaproteobacteria bacterium
GGGGTTTTGCAGATTAAATCCTGCCGGTGGCTTTATGCCCTGGCAGTGATTAATATTTATTTAATTATTGAAATTCTAAAAATTTTCCTACTGTGTCTAAAAATTTTTTAACACAATAGTCACATAGGGATATGCATTAAAATATATTGCAGCTTTTTCTACTGTGCCTATGTGTTAATCTTTTCTTTGTAATAAAAAGGCACATAGAATTATTATATACAAAGCCTTCTGCGCATTATCGCATCATCGCTTAGTTCTCTAAAGTCCCAACTTCTCCCGCTCTCACCTACCGGATCTCTCACATACGTTCGAGATGACGGTACATTTCCCGACACCCGAGACCTGAAGCCCGACACCTATCTATTTTCCATAAAGATTAAAAAATATTTCAAAACAACCATAGGGTAAAAGCATTTTAAAGGGTCATGTTATTAGTAGCAATAATTATTAACCTTTGGTTGTTTTACTCTTTGCAATCATGAAAAAAATAAAAATTATGAAAACTTTAAAAATTATTCTTAAATCATTAATGATGAGTTTCATTTTAATAATGACAACTTCTCATAACTCCTTTGCAGGAGAAGAATCCTATTACACCATAAGTGGTGTTGTCAAAGATGCACAGACTAAAAAAGAAATTGCATTTGCGTCAGTATTTATTCCGGGCAGTACAGCAGGTACAGTGGCCAATCTTAATGGTGTTTTTACCCTGAAAGTCAAAAAATCATTAAATGCAGAGAATTTTGAAATCTCTCACCTGGGATATAAAAACATGGTTTTCTCTGTTCAAAATTACGCGGATAAATCTTCGGATTTTCTTCTTGAACCAAATACGGTTAGCTTGCCGGAGGTTGTTATATGGACCGATGAGGCTTATAAATTAGTGTCGGAAGCTCTCAGTAAAATCAATGACAATTACCCACAGGATGCACAATTGCTTAAAGGTTTTTACAGGGAGGCTATTAAGCAAAAGAGAAATTACATTTCTGTTTCAGAAGCATTGGTTGATATTTATAAAGCTCCTTATAGCATGACTTTAAAAAATGACAGGGTAAAACTAATCAGGGGCAGAAAGAGCGGAGATGTAAGCCAGGTGGATACGCTTTTGTTAAAACTGCGAGGCGGCCCTTCTGTTGCAAACTTAATGGATGTTGTGCAGAATAAGGATCATTTTATAAATCACAGCACACTAAACTATTATAATTATGAAATTACAGATGTGGTTCATATAGAGGATAAGATGAATTATGTTGTCGCATTCAGCCCGAGAGTTGAACTGCCATACCCGCTATTCGAGGGCAAAATATATATCTCTGTTGACGAGAAAGCTATAACGATGGCGGAGTTTAGCCTTGATCTTTCCGATAAATCAAAAGCAAGCAATTATTTTATTCACAGAAAACCCGGCAGATTAAGATTTTCACCTAATAGCACAAGGTACCTGGTAACTTATAAGGAAATTGACGGAACTTATTTTCTTAATTATGTAAGATGTGAACTTGAATTCTTCGCAGATTTCAGCAGGAAGCTTTTTAAAACAAGATATAACGTAATGTTTGAGATGGCCATTACAGAGAGACAGTCAGAAGATGTAGAATCCTTTTCATACAGAGATACTTTTAAAACAGGATCTGTGCTTGCCGATATTGTTGAAGTATATTTCGAAGATAATTATTGGGGACAATATAATTATATAGAACCTGAAGAGTCTATTGAGTCGGCTATTAAAAAATTAAATAGCGAGTTTGAGCAAAGTAATAATAATTAAGTTGAAACATATTAATTTAGCTCTTTATAAAAGTGTTATAAATTAAGATGGTATAAGATGGCTGTATCGTTTAGCAATAGCTCTTATTGCTAAACGATACAGCAATAAAATGCAAAATCAATGATATTAAAAAGCATTAATCAACAAAGCAGAATTAAGAATGATGACATTAATGCTTTTGAAAAGCTTTACAAGGAATATTTTACGCCTTTGTTTATTTATGCAAGAAGTATTGTAAAGAACGCTGATATTGCTGAAGAAATTTGCCAGGACTTCTTTTATTATTACTGGGAAAACAGGAAAAAAATAAGTATAAAGGTTTCTATTAAATCATATTTATATCAATCTATAAGAAACAGGTCTTTAAAACATTTGCGTCACCTTGAAGTACAAAACAGCTATGTTTTAAAAAGCAATGAAGAACATAATAAAAACCTTTTTTACAATCATAACCACGATTACGAAGCAAAGGAATTAAAGAATATTATTGAAAAAATATTAAATGCATTACCCGAAAAAAGCAAAAGAATATTTAAAATGAACCGCTTTGAGGGTAAGAAGTATAAAGAGATAGCAAAGCAATTAGATATATCGGAAAAAACTGTAGAAGCTCATATGGGCAAGGCCTTGAAAATTTTCAGAGATAAACTGATTGCATATTACGACATTAAACACATAAACTTTTAAAAAGTATTCGTAATGAACAAAGAATACGTAAATAACAAATATTATGAGCTTGCGGCAAAGTATCTTTCAGGAGAAATGTCTGATAAAGAAGTGAATGCCTTTCTTCATGATATTGAAAATAATTCGGAACTACAGCATGAATTATTCCTGCTGGATAAGCACTGGAATAATCCGGGATCTGAAATTGTTGCAAAAACAGATATGCCTGATGCAGAGCAAAGCTGGAGCAGTTTAAAACAAAGAATACTGAATAATGAAGGTGGTCTTTCAAAGAAAATAAATTCTAATAAAAAGCCACAGAGTTTAAGCATCTTTGTTGCAAAAATTGCTGCGTCAATACTGCTTATTGTTTTCATTGGATTTGCAGCATACCTGCAGTTTGAAAAATTAAACGAGAAGGATTTGCTGAGCTTAAGCACAGGCAGTGAAAACACTACATTGATTCAATCACTCGATGACGGGTCTGTGGTTTATCTTGCCGATAATACAAATTTTAAATATCCGAAGCATTTTGCAAAAGACGAAAGAAAAGTAAATTTGTCGGGTGAGGCCTTTTTTGAAGTTACTCAGAATAAAGAACAAAAATTTCGCGTTGAAACCCGGCAGGCAATGATTGAAGTTGTGGGAACTTCTTTTAATGTTAAGAATATTGAAGAAAATCATACGGAAATTTATGTTGAAACAGGCAGGGTGATTGTAAAAATGATTGATAATCCTAAGCTTTCTCAAGAGGTTTCACAGGGCGAACTATTAACAATTCTGGACAATAAGTTTGGCGGCATTATCAATACAAATACATATAATACAGCCTGGAGAAAAAACAGAATGCAGTTTAAAGATGAGTCTTTACACAAGATTTTGAAAGTGCTTGGACAAAATTATGAGATTGACTTTTTAATTGAAGATGAAACTTTAAAAGACAGAAAATTAACTTTGACTATTGATGATGCAAAACCATTGCTGCTGGGAGAGCTGATTGCAAGCAGCCTTAACTGTAGCTACAGGCAAACTGAAGACAACTCTATTGTGTTTTTTAATAAAAATCCATAATGATTTGATTTCGTTTAATAAAATTACACTCAATGATTTTAAATAATAGAAGAAGATACAGGAACAAAAGTTTGCTTTTCAAAAAAGCCTTTGTTCCTGTCGTTTTTTTCTCATTTTTCTTTATATCCCACAGCATTTGCGCACAGGAAAATATTTTAGAACAAAATATTTCTTTAAAATCACAAAGCAATTCAGTTTACCGCATACTAAATCAAATCAGTCGCCAAACAGAGCATTTTTTTATTTATGATAGTCAGATTATTGATGGCGATAAAATAGTCAGGATAAAAAGCGGCGAGAAGAAATTAATCGATTTGCTCGGGGAAATCCTTGACAATCCGGAGCTTCGCTATAAGATAATAGAAAACTACATTATAGTTTATATTCCTGAAGAAGAACTTTCAGAAGAACAGGAAGACATTGACGAGGCTGATGAAGAAGAAATAATTATTATCAATGGTAAAATAATGGATGAGGAAAGTGGTGAGCCATTAGCTTATGCTTCAATAAACATTTCTGAGAAGGGTAAAGGCATTGTGAGTAATCTGGATGGCGTTTTCAGACTAAAAGTAGAAGAAGAACATTTACAAGACACTCTGCAAATAAGCCATTTAGGATATGAAAACCGGAGAATCCCGATTCCTCTTATTGTTGAAGGAACACATGATATTTATTTAAAAAGAGATTACTTAAGCCTGCCCGAGATAATAATAAGTTATTACAACCCTGAAGTCATCATAAATGAAGCTATTGCAGTAAGGCACAAGATGTATCCGCTACAAGCAACTAATCATACAAGTTTTTACAGGGAAGGAATTTTACAAGGTCGGGAAATCCTTAACTATTCTGAGGCGATATTTAATATTTATAAAACAGCATATAATAGCCCTGTAAAAGATGCAGTGTCAATTGTTAAATCAAGAAGTATTACAAATGCAAATTTTGAGGATAGCTTATTGTTAAAACTGAAAGCCGGTGTTGGCAGTGTTTTAGAGTTGGATTTGATTAAAAATATGCCCGATTTTCTTGATCCTGAATATAAAAATCAGTATTCACTGATTTTTGCGAATTTAATTACTTATAATGATAGGGATACTTATGCTATAGGCTTTGAACCTGTGGAAGATTTTAAAGAAAGTTTGTTTCGTGGAACTGTTTTCGTTGATAAGGATAATTTTGCCATAGTGCGAATAGAATTCGAGATTGATCCGCGGCGTTTAAAAGCTGCCCAAAGAATACTTATTCCAAGGCAAAACCCAAATTTCTCAAGTAAAATTCAAAGTGCTGAATATTCAGTTTCATATAAGTTGTATAATGAGAAATATCATTTAAATCATGTGAGAGGAGATTTGACTGTCAGGGTAAGACGTAAAAACAAGTTGTTCGGAAATAATTACAAGATCTTTTTTGAAAAAGCTGTTCTTTCGATAGAAACAGAAAATGTGTCAAAAATAAAGAGAAGAGAAAGGTTGAAAAAAAGAGAAGTTTTCTCTGAAACAAGCTTTGAATATGATTTTGAATTCTGGAAAGACTACAACTTTTTAAGTCCTGAAGAAGAAATACAAAATGCTTTGCCAAAAATTAATTCTATAATAGAAAGTGTAAATCCTTAAGCAGAGTTCTCTTAAGTCTCACACTTTCACGCTCAAAGCTCAAAGCTCAAAGGCGGGGTTTTCAGCTATTTACTTTTCACTTTTAGTTTTTAGTTTTTAACTTTCCTGATATCTATTTCCCAACCGCCGCCAGGGCATAAAGCCGCTGGCGGGGT
>CAYZIV010000110.1:0-5269 GCA_964478475.1 uncultured Gammaproteobacteria bacterium
TAAAAAGATAATAAATTAATAATTAAAAAGCACTCAGGACTTGTCAGTAGAATTTTTCTATGTTAAAAATATAATTATTGTCTGAATATGAAATTAAAAAGCTCTCAAAGATAATAAACTCAGGAAAATTAGCTTCTAAAAATCCAAATATTTTTAAAGCAATTCCCCTTTGCAGATAGCTTTTCAGACCAATTCTAAAATGAGGGCTATTAGCTCAGGTGGTTAGAGCGCACGCCTGATAAGCGTGAGGTCCCTGGTTCGAGTCCAGGATGGCCCAAATAAAAAAATACACCGTGGGGGTGTAACTCAGTTGGTAGAGTGCTTGCCTTGCACGCAGGAAGTCAGGAGTTCGAGTCTCCTCACCTCCACCATAAAGCCGCTAATCACAAAGACTAGCGGCTTTATTATTTGAAAGCATGTTGCTAATGGAGGAGACTAAGGATTTAGGTTTTGGAAAAAAATTCTTTAGAGAGGTTTTTAAGAGATTTTTTCGCAGGGATTTATCGAAATTCTCAGATTGGATTTTTGCTTTTTTATCGATATTAATTAACCCTAATTTCTAAACAATTAAAACCCTTGTTATGACTAAAACGAAAGCGGTGAGACTGCTTCTAATCAAACAGCTCTTTGATTTTCATTTTGATTTCATTATCATCAAGCTCGTTTGTATGGGCATTCAATTCAAGAGCAATCTGCAGAAGCCTGGCCGCTTCTATATTATTTCCCTGAATAGCCATAGCTCTTCCGAGATTATAATGAGCAAGCGCATATTGCCCGTTACATTGAACCGCATTTTTAAGACATTCAACAGCTTTTTCAATATACCCAAGATTATCGAGGTAAATAACGCCCAAATTATTATGAGCGATGTCATAACCGGGATCAAGATTAATTGCTTTTTGATATTCCTCAACGGCCTCTTCTAATAAACCTTTTCCCCACAACAGGAAACCAAGGTTACAATGGATTCTTGGATTATTAGGATCAATTTCCAAGGCAAGTCTATATGTATTAAGCGCATTTGTAAAATCGCCTTTATCATAATATGCGCTTCCAAGGCTTAAATAAATGTCTATATCAGTTGGATTTAAGATAGTTGCGCTTTGATACGCGCTTATTGCAGCATCATAATTTTCTTTTGATTCATGAAAAATATAGCCCAGTGTCTGAGCGATAATGCTGGTCCAATTTTGATTAGGATTAAGCGCTATTGCTGTTTGATAGTGAGAAACCGCAGTTTTTATATCACTTTTCAAATAATAAATATTTGCCAGGTTACTGTGATATACAGCGTCATTCGGGTTCATTTCAATAAGTTTTTTATATATTTCGATAGCGCTATCGTAGTCTCCTTGTTCTTCAAACATAGCGCACAGCAGTTTATGAGCCTGAACATTCATAGGATCAAGCCATATTGCCATTCTATATTCATTTAAAGCATCACTAAATCTACTTAATGACCTATATGCATTCCCCAGCCATAAATATAAAGGAACAAATCCGGGCGCGCTTTCTATAGCCTGTGTATAAACCTCTATAGCTTCATTAATATTTAGTGTTTTTTCCAAATAATGTCCTTTTAAAAACACGGGTAAAAACTTTATATAATTAAACTTAATTCCCACTTCTTTTTGAGCCGGTTTATCAAAAGGGAGTTTAATAATAGATTTCAAGAAATGCCAGTATGCCTTAAACAAACCAACTAAAGAACCTGGTCGATTCAATCTCAAAAGGATAAAAGAGAGATATTCGGCTCTGGAATTTTTTATTCCGCCGTATTTTAATGATTTTTCAACATAAATCAAAGCTTCCGCAAACCGATTTTTTTTTGTTAATATTTTTGCAAGCATAACATATGCGTTATAATGCTTTTCATCATATTCAATAGCTATATTCAAGTGATTCTGTGATTTATCGAAATTTCCTTTGTGATAAAACGTGACACCGAGCTTGTAATGAATCTCCGCTGAATTCAAATCCGATTCAAGAGCAATCTGATATTCATTTATAGCTTCATCAATATATTGTTTTGGCTGATAAATATCCAGATGTTTTTCCAGATATAAATCACCCAACCTCACGTGCAGATTGAAGTTGCTTGGATCCTGCTTTATTGCAGATTGGCAAATTTCGATTGCTTTTGCTAAATTGCCAATTCTTTGCATTTTTGCAATTTTATTTGATATCTCATCAATTTTGGCTTTTTCGCCAGTTTCATTCATCTGATTACCTGTACGATATTCAATTTTAATATTTATTATTATAATCTAATATTTTAATTTATGTTTGCTCACTTCGCAATGAAATAAGCTTATAAAAAAACGAAAATTAATCATTTTCGTTTTTCTAATCTTCTTTTTTTTAATAAACTCCGTTCCTACTTAAAAAACAAGTCCGATATTGCCTGATGTTTATATTTTCAATCCCGTTTTACGTTTAAGTTTTTAATTTCTTCATCAAAACAGAGTTTTATTAATTTATTTCGCTCTGTTTCACTTATACTGTTAAATGTAATAACTGACACAATGTTTTTTCCCTGCAAAATAGTATATAAAATTTTTCCAACACCTTTTATTTCATCTCCTTGTGGCAAAACAAAAGAAAAGCCCCATAAATCGTTAATATTAAATTGTTCTTGCGCAACAAATCTTATTCCGCCCCCGCCAATGTTAATTGTCTGAACTTCATAATTAACATCATCTTTATTTAAATTAAGTTTAAGCTTCATTGGAGCTCTAAGATATTCTCTACGTTGAATTTTTTTCTTCTCATCCGGAAGTTCAATAACAAAATCCTGCTCAAGAGGGGAATTAATAACTATCGAATCAAAAATAAAGATTCCAGAATTTGTGTATATCAAAACCCCTATCTCTTTCCCTTCAGGAAAATCTTTTATAAAATTTTTGTTTTCTTCCGGAAACTCAAGATAAATTCTATCATTATCAAAGCTTTTTATATCGCATGAAATACTAACATCATTAACTGACGCAGTATTAAAAGTTAATTTCACTTTTTGAGTATTGTATAACTCCAACATTTTTATCAAATTCCTATTATTTTCAAAGATTTTTATTTTTATTCAACTTTTCAATAAAAACCATTATATTAAATTGTAGTACGAAAAGTAATTCTTTTTAAATTTTAAATGATAAAAATAAATTCTCTAAACTTCATAAACCGAATTATACAGGAAAACGGCAAAATTTTTGTGCAAAAGTCGCCTGATTCAAAAAAACCTGCAAATATAAACGAACTTACTCGCTGGCAAAAGCAGGAAGAACAATCATTTAAAAACAACCCGAAATGGGACCTTAAAAATCTTCCTCTAACTTATTATATAAATGACGGGATTGCAGAAAAACCCGAAAACTTTAATTATGCTGTAAGTTCATCGTTTAAAAACTGGTCAGACTGCTCAGAAGGTCTTATAACTTTTCAAAAAAGCATTTCACCTGATGATGCAGACATAATTGTCAACTGGACAAACGAGAAACAACCGGGCAGAGACTATGAAGCCGGACGAAACGAACTAAAAGTCGTTAACAACAACATAAAAAAAGCAGAAATTACAATAATCCTCTTCCCCGAAATAGATGCCGGATTATCGCAGGATGCAAGAGTTGAGCGGGTACGCAGAACAGCCTTACATGAAATCGGTCATGCACTTGGCATAAATCACAGCAACAACCCAAAAGACATCATGTTTCACAGAGGAATAAGCAACAAAAACCTTTCTCGAACAGATATAAAGCGACTGATTGAACACTACAACAGTAAAAACCTTGATATTATTACATAAAGGGCTTTGTCGGTAGTATCGACAAAGCCCTTTAAAAACTTTTCAATATATTTTTATTCTATGAAGCTTTTTTAGCCCCTTTTTTAACCGCATTTCCTTCTGAATCATATTGTTTTACATAATCAACAAGCTCGCTTAAGCTTGTCTGGGCCACTCCGACGTTTGAATCACCGGCACCGTAATAAATTAACAAATTATCGCCTTTTTGCATCAATCCCTGAGGAAATACAACACCCGGAACGGTTCCGTTTTTTTCAAAATCAGTTTCCGGCTCCATTAAAGGATCAGGAGAACGAGCTATTGTCTTGAGCTTGTCACCGCTTTCATTTAACCCAAGCAAAGCTATACCTGCCCTGTATTGCCTGCCCTTTCCAGTTTTGTCAGAAGAATGATATATTTTCAACCATTCGTTTTCTCCCACTTTAATCGGAGGTGGACCACCGCCCAGCTTATATTCCCAGGTTCCTGGCTTGTTTTTCATTAACACTGTATTTTCAAGATCGTTAATTTCTTCTCTCCAAAAATACTGGTCTTTAAATTGATTAAGATCTTCAGCGTATGCAACCTGAATATCCTTGCCTACCCTATGAAACAGGGCATATTTGCCGTCAATTTTATCAGGGTGGAGCAAAGCGTCTTTATCGTCAAAACCTTCGCCTAATACCGTTTGCTCAGGACCTGTTTGCCCTTCAACTTTATACTTGCTTTCATCTGCCAAATCAGTTGTTGAAATAAGATGCATTCTCGGGAATTTACCGTCATACCCGGTCGTAGTTAAATAAAACTTATCATCAAATTTGGTTATTCTTGGGTCTTCATATCCAAAACTATTAATTTTATCAGGCTTAACAATAAGTTTTATACTTTTTTCATCAATTTTTTACCGTCTTTGCTGTGAGCATATATCAAATCCGAAGTAAACGGAGGATCAGGATAATTTTCACCTTTTACGCCCCGAATTATCATATGAGCTCCGCCTTTACCGTCATCTATAACCCCGGGGTTAAAAGCAGCTATATAATTTCCTATACCTTTAATTGTCTCAGGAGTAATCATAAGCTCTTTTGTCATTTCCGGAACAGGTTTTAATTTAACCGCATTTGACTTAAAAGAAACCGTATCACAACAAGGCTTATTTAAATGCGCAATCCCTACATTCTTTTTTTGAGGCATATATGGATTGGTTATTCCGGGAAATTTATTAAGAGTAACTGGGTACATTCAATGTTCTCCTTATATATAAAATTCTTTTTTATAATTTATTATTTAAAAACCCGTAAATATAAAAATTTCCTTTTTTATGTAAAAACTTTATCAATTTGTTTATTAACAGCTCTGGAAGCAGTAAGACCTGCATAAGAACCTATGCCCATTCCGATAATTGAAACTGCAACTCCAGCTGCCGGCAATAACATAGACGCAGCAGCGCCTGCAAGAGCAATACCCGCTGTTACCAAACCAATATATCCT
>CAYZIV010000111.1:0-5234 GCA_964478475.1 uncultured Gammaproteobacteria bacterium
GAAACAGGTAATTTCGAGCAAGCAATCGTTTATTACCAGGAATACCTTGTCCGGGAAATTGACCCTGAATCAGAATTGAATTATGCAAAAAGCCTTTTTTATACGCAAGAGCCCGAGCGATCAAGGGAAATTTTGGAAAATTATGTTCTAAGATATCCTGATAATGCTGATGCATTGGCTACTCTTTCAGAAGTTTATCTTGCCCTGGATGAGCAGGTTTTGGCTTATGACGCAATATGCGCTGCGGCTATGATTGATCCGGATGATATTAAAATACGCCATCAAGCTGCAAAAGTTCATTTTGCTGTTGAAAATTACCGGCAAGCAGAGATCATATTGCTTGAATTAACCGCACTTTATCCGGATAATACTGATGTTTTAAACACTTTAGGGGAATTGTATTTATCTGTAGATGAACCGCAAAAAGCGTTAGATGCTTTTTCTCAAGCGGCTGTTTATGATCCTGACAGTGTAAAAATACAGGTACAAGTGGCAAGAGCAAATATTGCTCTTAAAAACTATGATATAGCAGAGAATATGCTACTTCATTTAATTACAATCGAACCTCAAAATGATAATATACGGGAATATTTGGGAGATATAAGTTTTTTTAGAGGGGATTTCGACGAAGCGTTAGCTTATTATCAAAGTATATCCGAGTATCAAACTAAAAATAATATTTTATATAAGATAGCTCAATCAAATCATTATGGTGATAACCTTGAAATAGGCGAAAATTTATATAATTTCCTGCTCGATGATCCTGATTTTAAAACAAGAGCGGAAATAGGACTTGCTGAAATCCAAATAACCAGAGGAGAACCACTTAAAGCCAGGGAAAATTTAGAAAAAATACTGGCTAGAGAGCCTGAAAATGTTCAGGCAAAGAAAAATCTCGGATATACTTATCTTTCAACCGATGATAATTTTAGGGCGATCAAAATTCTGGAAGCTCTCCCTGAAGATGATGATATTATTTTTAACCTTGCAAGAGCCTATAACAACATAGACAGGAGAGATAAAGCACTTAAGCTGCTGAAAAGAACACCGGATAGGATTGGAAAAAATTTAAGAGTTGAAATTCAAGATTATATAAGATCAGGAATTGAACCGATATATGATTTTTATAGATTATCCGATGGGGTAAATGCAGGGAAATACCAAAAAGAAGGCGGTCGGGTGTATTTTTATCCCCGACCTAATTTAAAAATGAGCGGTTTATTTAAAGGAGCTAACTATAAGTCGAAAACTAATATCCTTGCAACACAGACTTTTCGTTATCAAGCCGGTCTTGAAGGAAGACCTCTTGACCGTTTGAGCTTTGTTAGTTCTGTAGGAATCGATACTTTCTCTACAGGAGGACAAGTTGTTCTTGGCGAGTCAATGTTTAGATATTATCCAACTGATTATTTAACCTGGGATTTTGGTTATGAGCGGTATCTGGATGAAATAGATTCGTATATGTCTGCAGTCGGTGTAATTCCTGAAGTAGGGCCTTTTGCGGGTCAGCTTGTTGGTAGAATTATTGATAATAATTTTGTTTTATCAAATATTGGGGTTAGACTTCCTTATGAATCTTATGGTTATGCGGGGTTTAACCTTGGAACACGCGGAGGCAGTAATTCTCCGACTAACCCTTATATGCAAGCTCCGGCAGGGATTGGGAAAATAGTATATTCTGCCGCTGAAGATTCTCTTATTGAAGAGGCTATTACAAGTTATGATCTTTTTTATATGGCTTTTAGAGAGGATCGATCAGGGTTTGGCGGGGCTAATTTGAATTCAAGTCCGATAGGAAGTGATGGGCAATCACCTATTCCATCAACCGGAAATCCGGGAGTAGGCGGATACTTCAGCCCTACTTTCTTTTTATCAAATCGTTTTAACATCAGGCTCAGAGGTTATATTGAACCTCTGAAACTGAATTATTATTTCGACGGCTTTGGAAGAACTCAAACAATACAAGGAGAAGTCCAGCTTGTAGGGAATCTTCCGGGCACAAAAACTTATCCTTTTTACGGAACTTATTTTGCTTTTGTTTTGAATCAAAAAGGAAAATACGGCATGCAGGGCGATTATGAATTCAATAACTACCGGTTAGTTGTTCAGCACCGATTTCGAGTAAGTTTCTTTATGAGATTTTGAGAAATTTCACCAGACTATTATTGCTTTTTATCTAATTCGCGACTCAAGTTAACTTACAGTTAAAATTATTTTTTGCAAACCGCAAAAACACGTTTGAAATGCGCATAATATATAGACATTGCTATGAATTTCGTAAATGCTTCAGGATATTTAAATAAGCTGATGAAAAAAGTTTTCCAATAATAATACCTGCTTTGATCAAGAATTCCCATATAAATTATTGACTTGAAAAATGCAAATAAATGATCCCAGCTATTATTTTCGATTATTTTACTATTATAATTTTTAATAAATGTAAGAACCCTTTCATAGTATTCTTTGCTGGAATATACAGTTCTTACAATTTCTTTATAACCTTCAATTAACACATCCATGTCAATTTTAGGAACAAAATTTATTGAAAAATCAGTGTTATTCCCTGAACTGTGGTGTAATAGCCTGTTTTCTCTTTGTAGCCTTTCATAAAGCCTGGTTCCCGGCAGAGCCTGTAAAAGTCCTACCATTGCAATTACAACACCGCTTTTTTGAATAAATTCAATTTGTCTTTTGAAAATATTGGCATCATCGCTGTCAAACCCTACAATAAAACCTGCTGAAACTTGAAATCCATTTTTATATAAAGTTAGCAGGGAATCCAAAGCGTTGCGGTTTTTATTTTGTATTTTTCCGCATTCTGCAAGACTTTCTTCAGATGGCGTTTCAAGACCGATGAATAAGCTGTTAAATCCTGCTTGAGTCAGCAAATCCATTAATTCCTCATCATCTGCGACGTTCAAAGATGCCTCTGTCATAAACGTCATTTTGGCTTTTCTTGAGTTTCTCCACTGAGCAAGGGCTTTTAATAAATTTTTAGTTTCTTTTTTATTTCCGATAAAATTATCATCAACAAAAAACACAGGACCTTTCCAGCCTGAATGCCACAGGGCATCTAGTTCATTGGTAATTTGTTCAGGGCTCTTTGTTCTAGGAATTCGACCATTGAGCTTTACAACATCACAAAATTCACAATCAAACGGACATCCGCGTGAGTATTGAATAGGCATATTTGAGTATGCTTTTTGATTAATTAGCTCCCATTTGGGAATAGGAGTTTGTTTAATATCGGGTTTTTTTTCTGATCTGTAATATTTTTTTAAAGAGTTGTTTTTTAGGTCTTCAATGAACAGCGGTAAGGTTATTTCTCCTTCATCAAGGACAAAATGATCGATATTAGAAAATTCTTCAGATAAATTATTAAAAAGCGGTCCGCCTGCCACTGTTTTCACATTTAATTCCTTACATTTGCGTGATATTTCGTGAACAGAATCTTTTTGAGTTATCATCGCGCTGATAAAAACAAAATCAGCCCACAAAAGATCGTTTTCATTTAGAGGTTCTATGTTTAAATCAATGAGTTTAGTTTCATAATCATCCGGAAACATTGAAGCAATAGTAACCAGACCTAAAGGCGGTAAAATAGCTTTTTTACTTATGAAGTTGAGAGCTTGTTTGAAGCTCCAAAAAGTTTCGGGGTATTGAGGATATAATAATAAAATTTTCAATGTTTATACCTGCGATTACTTTATTCCCAATAAAAATTATAGTTACCGGAAATTTTTTAGCTACACCTTATTGGATAAAAATTTGAAAATCAAATTACCTCTTATGTATGTAGATATAAGAGGATAGAAATTTAGACTTTAGAACTCAATAATTTATAAGAATAAAAATTATTACTATTATTGGGGGGATGAACAATGGAGAAGTATATGCCCTTATTCACAGTAACATTAGCCTTTATTGCAGCCACTTTGTTTTATGCGTATTATGCTGATTATCAATATGTATCTGCTGAAACCCGCTTAATTCAAGAACAATTGAAAAAGCCCAAAGAAATTGTTCAGGTTCAGGTGAAACATATATTGGTTAAAACACGCAAAGAAGCAGAAAAATTACGAGCTGAAATTATTAAAAATAACAGTGATTTTGAAAAAGCGGCTCAGGAAAAATCTATATGCCCATCAGGAAAATCAGGGGGAAATCTTGGGTTTATCGTAAGAGGACAAATGGTTCCGGAGTTTGAAGAAGCTGCTTTTAAGCTGCCGGAAAGCACTATTTCTAATCCTGTAAAAACTCAGTTCGGCTGGCATTTGATTAAAGTTCCAGAAATAGTTTTTGCAACTGATTAATTAATCTTCGAAGTGTATCCTATTACAGTAGAAATGGCGTCCTTTTTGCTGTGAGAAACACTTACTGCCCAATTGTTTATTCCAAGTTTTTTTTCAATCTCCGCTGCTTTATTGAAGAGTTTAATTGTAATTGATCCGTTTATTCCGCGGATAATTTCTACATCTTTCCAGTTTATTCCCTTATTCCAGCCAATTTTGTTTATTCCAACTCCTAATGCTTTGGAAACAGCTTCTTTTGTGGCGAATCTTACAGCGAGTCTTTGAGCTATATGCTTTGGATTAGAAAGACAATAACTTATTTCATTTTCACAAAAAGTTTTTTGCAGGAACTTTTTTCCATACTTATTAAAAAGTTTTTCTATGCGCTCTATTTCGCAAATATCATTGCCGAGATAAATTTTCATTATTTCCTATTCACTCTTAGTTTTTTATAATATAGCAAAAATATGCTAAAAATCGAAAAGGGGCTTTGCCCCTTTTCGATAAACTATAATTTAGTTTGTTTAAAATAATTAATAAATTATCTAATTAGCCTCTGCCGAGGTTAACTACTTGTCTCATTATCTGGTCCATAACTGTAAATGTTCTGCTGTTAGCTTCAACACCTCTTTGAGAAACAATCATATTTGAAAATTCCTGAGGCAGGTCAACGTTAGAGGCTTCAAGTGAGCCTGAGTTTATAGAGCCCATGCCTCCTGATCTACCCATTGCAAATGTCGGTGAGCCTGAAATAGGATTAAGTCCAAAAAGGTTTCCGCCTTCAGCATTTAAACCGTTCGGGTTTACAACAGATGCAAGCTGGAGTTGCAGTTGTGCAGGAACAACAGAAGAACTATTTGTAATGTCAGCAGAGGTTATTTCGTTTCCGCCTGCTGTGATATATTTCAATTCTTTGTTTCCTGACGCATCTTCAGCAACGGT
>CAYZIV010000112.1:0-5233 GCA_964478475.1 uncultured Gammaproteobacteria bacterium
TTTTCAGATAATAGAATAGATGAAACCACCGGATCAATAAAAATGAGGGCAGTTTTTAGAAACCCTGATGAGGTTTTGTTGCCGGGGACTTTCGTAAGAGTTTTTATTCACAACGATGAATCTGAAGAAAAAATTGTTATCCCTTCTGCTGCAGCGCTTGAGGACTCTAAAGGCAAGTATGTTTATCTTATAGATGAAGATAACACGGCTCAAATGAGAAGAATAACCGTAGAAAGAGAATTGGACAAGAACTGGATTGTCAAAGAAGGATTAGAAGTCGGTGAAAAAATTGTTTTAAAAGGAGTTCAAAACTTAAGACCCGGAGCTCAGGTGACGATAATGCCTGAAAATACGGAAAAACAATCTCAGGAAGAGGAACAGCAGGATGTTCAGTAATTTTTTTATAAATAGACCGAAATTTGCGGTAGTTTTATCGCTTATTATAATAATGATAGGAGCTATAGCATTTAAGTTCCTGCCTATTGAGCGTTATCCTACAATAACGCCACCTCAAATTTTAGTGAGAGCTTCCTATCCGGGTGCTGATCCTGAAGTTATCGAAAATGCCGTTGCTATACCTATAGAAGAGCAAATAAACGGCGTAGAAGATATGATTTATATGGAATCCAGCAGTCTTAACGGCAATTATAAATTGAATGTTTATTTTGAAGTTGGCACTGATGTTGATATGGCAATGGTCAGGGTTCAAAACAGGTTGTCTCTTGCTACTCCCAAGCTTCCGCAGGAGGTAAGAGAACAGGGACTTATTGTCAAAGAGAGCACCGGCGGGGCAGGAGTGCTTGTTATTGCTCTAAGTTCGCCGGACAATTCTTATGACGAGGTTTATTTGCATAACTACGCTTCAATTCACATAAAAGATATTTTATCGCGGGTAAACGGGGTTGGAGAGGTTAATACCTTTGGGGACAGGGATTATTCAATGAGGATATGGCTCAACCCCCAAAAAATGACTGATTTAAAAATAACTGCGGGTGATGTGTTAAACGCAATCAGGTCGCAAAATATAGAGGTTCCCGCCGGAGAAGTCGGCGGATTTCCCGTTGATTTGGATCAGCAGTTTCAATACATTATTAAGACAGAAGGGCGGTTTTCCGAGCCCTCCCAGTTTGAAAACATTATTGTAAGAGCAAATACAGACGGCAGTTTTGTAAGAATAAAAGATATAGCCGATGTGGAGCTGGGCGCTAAAAATTATAAGATTTTTTCCAGGGTTGACGGTAAAAACAGTATTGCTTTTGGAATCAATCAGCTTGCAAATGCAAACTTGATCAAGGTTGTGGAAGATGTAAAAAAAGAACTTACTCTAATTGAAAAGCGTTTACCCGAGGGAATGCAGCTTGATGTAGTCTATGATGGGGCTGAGTACGTGGATGAGTCTATGTACGAGGTTTTCATTACGTTATTCCTTGCTCTGTTTTTGGTAACATTTGTTATATACGTATTTTTACAGGACTTAAGAGCGACTTTTATTCCAGTGCTTGCTATTCCGGTTTCTATTATCGGTACATTCGCCTTTTTAAATATTTTTGGGTTTACGATAAACACATTTACTCTTTTTGGACTTGTTCTGGCGATTGGTATCGTTGTAGATGACGCTATCGTTGTTATTGAAAATATTCAAAGACACCTGTCAAAAGGAAAAACTCCTAAAGAAGCAACTGTTAGAACAATGCAGCAGGTAACAGGAGCTGTTATTGCTACAACATTGGTTCTTTTGGCGGTATTTGTACCTGCGGCTTTGATGCCGGGAATTACCGGGAAAATGTACCAACAGTTCGCTATAACAATTTCAATCGCGGTTTCTATTTCATCGCTTGTGGCTTTGACGCTTACTCCTGCTCTTTGCGCTGTTATATTGAAAATTAAAACAGGACGATCTCATGAAATCGCCCACTGGGACTGGTTTAATAATTCTTTTGACTCTTTGAGAGAAAAATATTTAAAAATAGCTGAAAAATTTATAAAAACACCGCGTCTTACCTTGTTGATTTTAGCGGGATTGATTGCCGGGATTGTCATAATGTTCATGATAATTCCTATAGGCTTTTTGCCTAAAGAAGACCAAGGGTTTATCATAACTCAAGTGCAATTGCCTGAAGGAGCTTCTTTATCCAGAACTGATGAAGTTGCTACAAAAATTGAAAATATAATGAAAAAAATCCCTGAAGTAAACAGGGTTGTAGTTATTCCAGGCATGGGAGGGTCAAGTAACGCTATGGTTCTGGCTCAACTAAAACCATGGGGTGAAAGAAAAGCTAAACACCAATCTGTTCATGCGGTTATCGGCAAGCTGCAACAACAATTTTTTATGATTCCGGAGGCGAGAATTTTTGCATTTACACCTCCTTCAATTCCAGGTTTAGGAATGTTTGGAGGTTTTGAGCTTCAACTTCAAGATAGGGGCGGGAATTCTCCCCAATATCTCGCTGAAGAAGCACAAAAAATTATAATGGCAGCTAATCAAAACCCTAAGCTTGATCGTGTTTTTACCTCTTTTCAGGCAAATTTGCCGCAGTTAAAAATTAATGTGGATAGGGAAAAAGCCTATGCTCACGGGGTTAATATTAAAGACATTTTCTCTGAATTAAGCGCTAACTTTGGTTCGGCTTATGTAAACGATTTTAATACCATGGGGCGTGTTTTCCAGGTAAGATTACAAGCAGACGGCACGTATAGAGATGAAATAGATGATGTTATAGAGATATATGTCAGAAATAACAAAGGTCAAATGGTTTCAATAGATAGATTTGTTGATATAGAATCAGTGGTTGGACCACAGTCAATAAACAGGTTTAATATGTTCAGGTCTGTCCCGATTAGCGGCAGCGGAGCTATGGGAGTCAGCTCCGGAGAAGCAATAGAGACCATGAAAGCAATTACTGAAAAAATTATTCCCTCGGATGCTTCTTTTGAATGGTCCGGCGTTGCCAGACAGGAAATCGAATCCAGCGGGCAGGCTGTTTATGTTTTATTATTAGCGTTGATTTTTGTGTATCTTTTCCTTGTTGCTCTTTATGAGAGCTGGACATTGCCTTTTGGAGTTATACTTATCGCTCCTGTTGCGGTAGTTGGTGGAATGGTTGCTCAAATGATATCAGGCGCAGGACTTGATTTGTACTGTCAGGTCGGACTTATTATGCTGATTGGTATGTCGACTAAACATGCGATTCTTATTATTGAATTCGCTCGAACTCAGCGTGAAGAATACGGATTAAATCCCGTGGATGCAGCAATTACAGCAGCTAAATTGCGGTTTAGAGCTATTTTGATGACTGTTTTTACTTTTATATTTAGTGTAATGCCTCTTGTTATTGCAACAGGCGCTGGCGCTGAAGCAAGACATTCAATAGGAAAAACTGTTTTTGGAGGAATGATCGCTTCGGCTATTATTGGTACAGTCCTGGTTCCGGCCTTTTACGTCATAATCGAGACTGTAAAAGAAAATTTCCGCAATAAAAAATCTGATTTAACCGATAATTCTAATCAGGAGGGGGAATTATCCTATGAATAATAAATTAAACATAATAATATTAATTTCAATATTTTTTATGGCTCAAATAATGCCTGCTCAGGCTTTAGATTCTGCTGAAAAACAACTCGAAGAATCTATTCAGAAATTGGACAATACAAAATTAGAGCAGTTTGAAAATGAAATTATTCAGGACTTAAGTACTGATGATAAAACTTTAGAGCAGGTTCAAAGTGAAATTGATAAACAAATTATTGATAAAGTCATGGAAGAACTTGAAGAAAATTATAAAAAACATCTTATAAGCGAATCTGAAAAACAAACTGACGATACCACTGAAGAGCATGTTTTTGATGTAAATATGATCATCAAAAGCGGCATAGAAAAAAATCAGTATTTAAGTCTTGACACTTGTTTAGAAATAGCAATTTTAAATAACCCAAGAATACAAGCCGCTATCAAAAATACTGATGTATATGAGCATAAAATTGGTCAGGTTATGGCAAATTATTTCCCAAAATTAAATTTTTCAACCGGATATTCCGGTCTGGACCAGTCAACTGCCGATACAATGACGAAAAGCTTCAATATCGCCAATGTGGGTATATCTCAATTAATATACGATTTTGGCAAAACATCCACAAATATTGATATACACAAAACAAATCTGGATTCGGTTGAAGCTGAACTTAAAGCTATTATAAACAATATTGTATTTGATGTGAAAAAGGCTTATTTTGAGCTATTGTTTGCTTTTCACAAGCAAGAAGTCATGGACGAATCCGTTGAGCAGTTTAAACAGCACTTAGAGCAGGCAGAATCTTTTTATGAAGTCGGAACAAGGTCAAAAATTGATGTGTTAACAGCTGAGGTTAACTACAGTAATGCAAAATTGGAATATGTTAAATCAAAAAATGCTGTTGATGCAGCTTTTGCAAAATTAAATAATACAATGGGGCTTCCCGAGTCTCCGGTTTATTTTTTAACGGGTGAATTAAGTTATATAGAGCAGGATGTGGATTTTCAAAACCTTATTGATACTGCTTATAATAACAGACCTGATTTGCAGTCGGTTATGCTGCAAACAGAAGCTTCTAAAAAGAGAATAAATCTCGCTAAAAAAGATTATTTGCCTTCAATCGAAGGAGGCGCAGGATATAACGTGAAAAATATAAGCTCCGGTCCGGGATCGGATACAAATAATAGTTGGAACTTCGGTGTTTCCATGGATTTACCTATATTAAACGCTTATCTTACAAAGAAAAAAGTTAATGAAGCTAAAGCTTCGCATGAAAAACAAACTTATGAAGCTCAAATGCTTAAAGATGAACTTTATTTTGAAGTAAGACAAGCTTATATTGATTTTATTGAAGCTAAAAAAACTGTACCGACTTCAGAAGTGATTTTAAAACAGGCTCAGGCTAATTATGATCTGGCTAAAGGTAGGTATGAAGTCGGGGTTGGGAATCCGGTCGAACTTAAAGATGCAGAATTGACCCATAGAAACGCTAAACTTTCTCATTATAATGCTCTTTATAATTATAATGTAGCTCTTGCGAGATTGGAAAACGTTATAGGCTCACATCTTTAATCAACAACTTAAGTTTAAATTATTATTAAAAACAAACTTTAATTTTATTTCACAAAAATTTTTAGATTAATTATTTCTACAATAAACTCTTGGTAGCCTAACTTTCAAACGGCAGGTTATTTCATAATTAATGGTGTTTAATTCTTTTGCCC
>CAYZIV010000113.1:0-5224 GCA_964478475.1 uncultured Gammaproteobacteria bacterium
TTTGGAAAAGTGTTTTTTATCCCGGGCAAAAGAATGTCCATAGAAAGCTGAACACCTATAATCCCTGTTGAAGCAACAATAACCTCGTTTTTATCAACATTCAGGCATTGGGCATAAGTTTCCGCAAGCAATTCATTGTTCTTAACTCCTGTTTGCCCTGTGCAGGAATTTGCATTTCCGCTATTTACGACTATTCCGCTGATTTTATTGTATATTTTTTGCTGATTCCATAAAACACATGGCGCTTTTACGCTGTTTTGCGTGAAAACTCCCGCTGCTGTTGCAGGAATTTCACTTTTTAGCAGGGTTAAATCTTCCCTTTTTCTCTTAACGCCAATATGGTTGCCGGCAGCAAGAAAGCCTTGCGGGGCTGTTATGCCGCCGTTAATTAAATTGATATCCTTGGCATCTGTTTTTTGACCTGAATTCATAAATTTTTCCTTAAAGCGCAGGTTTTTATAAACAAACCGGAATTGTCTCCAATCCTGTTTTTTCATTTAAACCAAACATTATGTTCATATTTTGAACAGCCTGACCTGAGGCTCCTTTGACCAGATTGTCTATCGCGCCTATGATTATTACATTTCCTGTTCTTGAATCAATTTTATATCCGATATCGTAGAAGTTTGAGTTTCTGACCCATCTTGTTTCAGGATAAACATCTTTTTCCATAATTCTTATGAAGTGTTCTTTTCCGTAATATTTATGAAAAACCGCTCTTATATCATCGCAAGTTGTTGATTTGTCCGCCAATTTCGCATAGCAGGTCGATAAAATTCCTCTTTGCATAGGTATAAGGTTAGGCGTGAATGTTAATTTTATTTCCTTTCCTGCATATTCGCTTAATTCTTGTTCGATTTCCGGTGTATGTCTATGACTTGCCATTTTATATGCCTTCGTTGTTTCGTTGCATTCTGTAACATGGGTAGAGAGGTTTATAGTCTTGCCGGCTCCTGTTATACCTGATTTTGCATCGATAATAATTGTTTCTATGTCAATTAACCCGTCTTTTACAAGAGGAAGTAGGCTCAGAATGCTGCAAGTTGTGTAACATCCCGGATTGGCAATAAGTCTTGCTCCCTTTATTCGCTCTCTTTTCCATTCGCATAAGCCATAAACCGCTTCATTAAGAAGATCAACTGATTCATGTTCTGTTTTATACCATTCTTGATATGTTTCCTTGCTCTTTAACCTAAAATCAGCTCCCAGGTCAATAATTTTTGTTTTTTCAAGAATATCTTTCGTAACTTTTTTACACGCAATTCCGTGCGGAAGCCCTATGAATACTACATCAACTTTTTCCGCTATTTCTTCTATGTTTTCTTCTATGCATTCATTTTCTATAATATTTTTAAAATTTTGGTAAATATTGCTGTATTTTTGACCCGCATTGCTGTGAGAAGTCATATAAGATAATTCAACTTCCGGATGAGACGTGAGAATTCTTGCAAGTTCTTCCCCTACATATCCTGTTGATCCGACTACCGCAGCTTTTATCATAATTTCCTCTGTTTCTTATAAAATAATTAGGTTTTTTCAAATCATAAATAATATCTTTAAGAATATCAAGGTTTTTAACTATTTTTCACAATTGCCGGATTTATTTGGTTTACAGTCCGTATTTATGTTATATAATTCAAATTGAAGATTTTGTATTAGCTATAGATTTGAAATTTTAAAAATATAAAAGGAGATATAAATTGCCAAACATTAAATCAGCGGAAAAAAGAGTTAAAGTCAGTGAAAGAAACCGTAAACGCAATGTTGCCGTTAAAACAACAATTAAAACTTCTGTAAAAAAAGTTTTTGAATCCATTAAAACTGACGCCGGTGAAGATAAAATTAAAGAAGCGGTTAACAGGGCTTACAGCGTTATGGACAAAGCTGTTTCAAAAGGAATTATTCATAAAAATACAGCTGCCAGAAAAAAATCAAGAATTACCAAACATGTTAATAAGGGTACTGTCCCTGCTTAATTATAAAAGCATAAGTAAAAAATCCTGTTAAAACTCAGATGAATTCTTCTGGATATAACAGGATTTTTTTATTGCTTTTTATTAGTTTGTATTTTTAGACCCGTGAAATACTCCCTGGAGCATTTGTTTTATCTCATTAGGATTGTTTGAATTCGCCACAGCTGTTTCAGGGGTTATTAAATTGGCTTTTACAAGTTTTAGCATTGACATGTTCATGCTCATCATTCCATTATAATTGCCTTCATTAACAAGGTTATATATGTTGTCTATTTCATTTCTTCTTATATAATCTTTGGCTGAAGGCGTTACAACAAGCACTTCTGTTGCAGGAACTCTTCCTTTATTGTCTTTTTTCTTTAATAGTTTCTGTGCGATAGTTCCTCTCAATACAGAAGCTAGTTGGCTTCTTATTGATTCTCTTTCATGAGGTTCAAAAGAATTTATTACTCTGTTTATAGTTTGCACGGCATCTGTTGTATGAAGTGTAGAGAAAACTAAATGTCCTGTTTCAGCAGCTTTAAGAGCGCTTAAAATGGTTTCTCTATCTCTCATTTCCCCAATAAGTATTATGTCAGGGTCTTGTCTTAGCGCAAATTTTAGTGAATCCGGGAAAGAGTCGCAATCTGATCCTAGTTGTCTTTGAGTAAATACACATTTTTTGTTTTTGTGAATAAATTCAATGGGATCTTCTAAAGTTAAAACATGATTGCATTGTGTATTGTTCAGATAGTCTAAAATCGTTGCCAGTGTTGTGGATTTTCCGCTGCCTGTTGGTCCTGTCACCAACACAAGACCATTTTTGTATGTTAAAAAATCTCTTAAAGTCGGCGGGAGATATAATTCTTCGATTGACGGAATTTCTATTGGAACTACTCTTAGAACCAGAGCTGGTCTGCCGTAATCTTTAAGAAAATTCACCCGGAATCTCGAAACATCAGGCATTTCTATCGAAAAATCAAAATCATAGTTTGTTTTTATTTTATGCTGAAGTCTTGCAGGCACTATTATTGATAAGATTGACTCCATTGTTTCTTCTGTAATTACGTCATATTTTGTTTTTAAGATGTTTCCGTCTTTTCTGACCACAGGAACAGAATTTATCCTTAGGTGAATGTCAGAAACACCCTGTTTTACAGCAAGTTTGAGAAAAGATTCGATTTCGAATTTTAATTCAATTTCCGGTTGTTCCTGAACCACAGGAGGTACCTGCTCCGGAGCCGTTGGTTCTAATTGTTCAGCGTTTATTTGTTCCTGAGTTGCAAATTCCGGCTGTTCTTTAACCGAATATTCCGGCTGTTCTTTCGGTGTAGATTCTAATGAGTCTTGAATAACCATGTCTTCAAGGTTTTGGAAATTATCATCTTTCATTATTTTCTCCTAAATTTTTATAATTGTTTTTATTTATCTATATATTTTTATTCTTTTTATTTTATATTATTAAACCGGTTTTTGATAAGTAATTTATTAAAGATTCATACATAAATTCTATTTTTTAAAAGCTATTGAATTTTTTCGATAAGTTCTTTTAGCAAAGCAATAAAACTTTTTTCAACTTTTGCGGCTGTTTCAATTACTTCAACATGAGAAAGAGGTTGATCAAGAATGCCTGAAGCCATATTGGTTATGCAGGAAATTCCAAGTACTCTCATTCCGGCATGTTTTGCTGTAATAACTTCAGGAACTGTTGACATTCCCGCAGCATCAGCTCCAAGAGTCCGCAACATCTTCACTTCTGCCGGTGTTTCGTAGTTTGGTCCCGTTAACCACGCATATATTCCTTTTTGTGTCTTGATTTCAAGATCTTTAGCCAGGTTTTCTGTCAGGTTAATAAGTTTTTTATCATAAGGTTCACTCATATCAGGAAACCTTGGGCCTAATTCCGATAAATTAGGACCTATTAATGGGTTTGTGCCTGAGAAATTAATATGGTCTTTAATAATCATCAAATCCCCGGGTGTATAATCGGTATTTATCCCGCCTGCTGCGTTTGTCACTATAAGCGTTTTAACTCCAAGAAGTTTCATTGTTCGAATGGGATAAACTACGTCCCAAAGCGAATACCCTTCATAAAAATGCAATCTTCCTTGCATTGCTGCGATATTTTTGGAATTATATTCCCCTATAACCAGGTTCCCTGTATGTCCCTGTATTGTGGAAGATTTAAATCCGGGAATTTCTGAATAAGGAATTTTTATCCCGTTTATTTCATCAGCAAATTTTCCTAGTCCTTAACCAAGAATCACCGCAATATCAGGAGCAGAAACAGAGGATGAATTTCGTTGATTTATATAATTAGCAGATTTTTCGATATTTTCAATTGACATAAGATAAATATAACAGTTTTTTTGAATTTTTAAAAGATGCAATATAAATCCTTGAAATAGTTGACGAAAGAATATATGCGTGATAACTTAATTTTGTTAAAGAGCCAAGATTAAAAAAATCTTTTAATTATCGCTTCGTGCGGGCGTTTAGCTCAGTTGGTAGAGCGCTTCGTTTACACCGAAGATGTCGGGAGTTCGAGTCTCTCAACGCCCAAATTAAAAAGACCGGTTTTTAAAACCGGTCTTTTTATGTATTTGTGTAATTAATGCAGCCATCGCCCCTCATTACTACTCATTACTTATAAGCATTCAACATTTTTATTACCGGAACCTTTCTTTCATGTACTGGATACGAGTATCTGCTGGTCATTCTTATATCTACGTGTCTAAGAATATGTCCTGCCCCCGTATAATTGGTCCAGAATTTAAGTTAGTATTTGATAAAATTTAGAAAAAAGAATTCTGTCAAGAAATGACCAAAAAGGAAGCACAAAATGCCAAAGAAAACATTTATTTTGTGATCAATATATCCTGACGGGTATAGTTTTAATAAAAATGTTGTGTCAGATTTAATATAAATTTTCAGTTAATCAGGAAACGATTATGGAAAATTTTTTACAACTGATTCAGGAAAATGAACTTATTGCAAAATTTGTTATTGCAATTGTTGGAATTGTCATAATAAATTTGATACTGAGATTTATTAAAAAATCTACTTCCAAACGAATTGAAGATTCTGAAATCAGGTATAAAGTCAGAAAATTTATAACCCTTATAGGATATTTAATCGTTATTCTCTTTATCCTTTTAGTTTTTTATGATAGGTTAAGAAGTTTTACAATTGCATTCGGGGTGATAGGTGCAGGTATAGCGTTTGCACTTCAGGAAGTTATTGCAAGTATTGCAGGCTGGATAGCAATTTCC
>CAYZIV010000114.1:0-5210 GCA_964478475.1 uncultured Gammaproteobacteria bacterium
AAAAGCAATTTCTGATACTGCCTTTAGAGCAATCGGTTTTATAACACTCCCGGATATCCCGCCAAATCCGGAATAACCATCTATATTTAATTTTGGGAATCCTGTGTCTATATCTATGCCGGCAAAGCCTTTCACGGTGTTTATAGCGGTTATTCCATCAGCTCCGCTTTGAATACATAATTCTGCCAGGAATTTAATATTGTTTACATTTGGTGAAAGTTTAGCCCATACAGGTATTTTTGAAACTTTTTTAACTGCCTTTACTATATTTGCAGCTATATAGGGGTCATCAGAACATGTATTCCCCATGCCTATTTCCGGCAACCCATGAGGACAACTTAAATTAAGCTCAATAACATCAGCTCCAGCCTCCTGCATTAATAAAACAAGTTTCTGCCAGTCCTCAATATTATCAGCTTCTGCCGATATACTTGCTATTAAAACGTTATCAGGATGTTTTATTTTTAATGTTTTTATATCCTCAGCCCAGTTTTCAGGAGAAAGAGAACTTATAAGTTCTACATTCTGCAATCCTTCACTTACATCGGCTAACCTGGGCGAAACATTAATCATTTTTTTATAATTAAAACAAATTGTCTTGGTTACAGCGCCGCCCCAACCTGATTTGAAAGCTCTGGAAATCATCTCCCCTGTCCTGGTTGGAGGTCCTGACGCTAAAATAAAAGGGTTTAAAAATTCTATATTCCCAATTTTTACTTTAAGACGGTCCATTTTTATTTTTTAAATTTTAATGCTCTTCAAGAGCGATTATACAACAGTTTTACAATATTTTTTAAGAATTTAAATCTTTTAACTAATTTTGAGCTAAAATAAACAGAATAAACTGATCTTTATACATTAATAAAACTTTTTATAAATTTGATAGTGAAAATTAATTTTTAAGAAATTTAATAACACCAGATATTTGATGTTATTTTTAATTTAAAAATAGTAAAATTAACTAAAGAATTTTATAAAAGCAGCTAAAAGAAAGTGAAAAAAATGAATAATCAAAAAATTGAAATATACGTTACAACACTCAGAGATGGGGCGCAAGCTGAAGGAATAAACTTTTCTGTAAATGATAAGTTAAAAATCATAAATCTTCTTGACGGACTGGGAGTTGATTACATAGAAGCCGGCTGGCCCGGTTCAAATCCGAAAGATATTGAAGTTTTTAATGAAATAAAAAACATGAATCTTGTTAATTCAAAGATAACAGCTTTCGGATGTACGAGAAAGGCTAACGGAAAAGCTGAAGATGATAGAATTTTAGCGCAACTTCTGGAAGCAGAAACACCAATTATAACACTATTTGGAAAAACCTGGGATTTTCATGTCGAACATGCCCTCTGCACAACACTTGAAGAAAATCTAAACATGATTTCAGACAGTATTCAATACTTAAAAAAATGCGGTAAACAAGTATTTTTCGATGCAGAGCATTTCTATGACGGATATAAGAGAAATCCCGAATATGCTCTCAATACTCTTGAAACGGCTCATAATGCGGGAGCTGAAAGAATAATTCTATGTGACACTAACGGCGGATGCCTGCCGGAAGAAATTAAAACAATCACAAAAGCCGTTATAGACCGTTTGCCAAACTCTATCATAGGTGCTCATACTCATAATGACAGCGATATGGCTGTTGCAAATTCTATAATAGCGCTTCAGGCAGGAGCTAAACAAATCCAAGGGACTTTTAACGGATACGGCGAAAGATGCGGAAATGCAAATTTATGCTCGGTAATTCCTGCCCTCCAACTTAAATTAGGTATTGATATACTCGGTGATAAACTCAATCAACTGGGTTTTGTTTCCAGACAAATAAGCGAAATTGCAAATAAAAAAACTAATAATTTTGCTCCTTACGTTGGAAGCAGTGCTTTTACACATAAAGCAGGCGTGCACGCAAGCGGCGTTATGAAACAATCTAGCACTTATGAACACGTAAGCCCAGAATTAGTAGGCAATGTAAGAAAAATTCTTATTAGTGAACAATCAGGAGCAGCTTCTTTAAAGGAAAAAATTGCCCGAATGAACATCGGCCTGGATTTTACAAATGATGATATAAAAAAAATCCTCGAAAGAATAAAAGAACTCGAATGGCAAGGATTCACTTTTGAAAATGCTGATGCCTCTTTTGAACTTATGTTAAGAGATGTGTTAAATATTAAACCTATATACTTTGAGTTAAAAGGATTCACCGTTTTGACTGATACCAGAGGACTTAGCCCTCTTAATACAGAAGCTTCTGTAAAAATAAAAGTCGGAGAAGAAATTCTACACACAGTTTCAGAAGGAGAAGGCCCCGGACATGCTCTAGATAAGGCTCTAAGACTTGCACTCAAACCATTTTACCCTGCAATTGAAAAATTCAAATTAAATGATTTTAAAGTAAGGATCCTCGATGGAACAGACGGAACAGGAGCCAGAACACGCGTTCATATCGAAACTTCTGATGGTTTTGAACGCTGGGACACAGTGGGCGTAAGCAGAAATATAATTGAAGCAACTTATTTAGCTATTGTTGACAGCGTTGAATATGGACTGCTTGCTCATCGTGAAATCCCTCAAAACAGCCATATCTTAAAACTATAATAAAATTTAAAATTATTATTGAAATAAAATTATTATTAAAATACAATTTTAATTAATAATTAAAATTGTATTAACGAAAGAATATAAATGAGAAGAATAATTACTCTGGAATTAGTTGGATTAAACGAACTTGGGTGTGATCTTTATAATGAAAAAGGTGAAATAATCTGCAAAAAAGGCACGAAACTCACTCCTGATATTCAAATGAAACTTAGTCACGCTAAAGTTTATAAACGGGATGAAGAATCTCTGGATGCAAAACAACCAAAAAAAATTCCGCGAGAGCAACCTATTGTCACTGAACCTGAAAAAAAAACCAGGGTTCCATTTCCAACAAAATTTAACTCAAAAGAAGCTTATGTCGAAACCATAAAAAGGTCAGAACCTATAAATAATGAATACGACAGCGAATTTAAGCCTGTAATTGATTCCAAGAAAAAAAATATTTTATTACAGGGCGTAAAAGAAATTCTGTACAGCGGAATAAAGAATGCTCCGGTAAACAACAAACTTTGCTATGGAATCACACAAGCAATACTCGGCGAAGTTTATACAAAATTGCAAAAAGTTGAAAATATTAACCAACTTCGACTTCATGACCAGTACACTTTTACACATTCCATAAATGTTGCAATTATAAGCGCATTAATTGGAAAAAACTTGAAATTCAGTGACAACAAAGTAAAAGATTTGACCTTTTGCGCGTTTCTTCACGACCTTGGCAAATTTAAAATACCGGGAAATATACTATATAAGCCCGGAAGCCTTACAAGCGATGAAATGCAAATAGCAAGAGAACACTCCCAAAAAGGATATGATTATATTATAAATTCACTGGGCTTACCGGAAGAAATCGCAATCCCAGCTCTTCAACATCATGAAAGATGGGACGGGTTCGGTTATCCCGCAGGTTTAAAAGGAGATCAAATATCCGAATTCTCGCAAATTGTTGCTATTGCTGATGTTTATGACGCACTCATATCAGAAAAAGTTTACAGAGGCTCTGTAAATTCTGTCGAAGCAATGAGAATAATGCTCACAGAAGAAAGTAGATCTTTTAACCCCGAAATACTGGAAAAATTTGTTTATATGTCAGCTGTTAAAAAAGAAAGCTTCGTTTAAAAAAAATTGTCGACAATGCTTCCATTATTTTCTTTATCAAATTTATAAGAAGAAATCATTTTTGACTGGTTTTTTAAATCAATATTTTCTTTAGCTAAAGATCTTTGACCATTTTTTATAATTTCTAAATTTTCATTTTCTAGCTCTTGAACCTTCTGCCAAATTTCTTTAAATTCCGATTTTTTTGCCCCGAAAACTTCCTCACTGCAGCTTTGCTTGATACTTTTTAACTCTTCTATTAAAATATCCTTTTCTTTTAATAACTCCTCAAACTCAATTTGAAATTGATCAAAAACAACTTCATCCCCTGAAGCATCCTGATCTTTCAAAAGAATAGCATTTATTGATAAATTAACATTCAATAATTTATCAATTATTTCTTTAAAATTACTAACGTCACTCAATTTATTCATTTTCCGCTGTAAAATTATTCACTGCATTAACAGACGAAATCTTTTTCTTCATAATCATCTTCTTCATCGTCGTCTTCCTCGTCTTCCTCGCAATCAGAATAATCTTCTTTAAAATCATTATCAGAAGAAACTTCATCTTCTTTTTCACGATTTGAGATTTTTATAGCTTCTTCCCAGGTCTGCTTTAAGTCTTTAAGATGTTGAAGAACTTCTTTTACCATAGCAGGATCCTTGTTAATATTTCCCTGAACAAGCCTATAATGCAAATATTCATATAAACTATATAAATTTTTGGCAACATCTCCGCCTATATCAAAATTTAGCGTATTCATAAATTCCGATATTATGTTTTGAGCCGCAACAATGTTATTGTGACATTCCTGAATATTATTTTCTTCTATGGCTTTTAACGCTTTATTCAAAAACTGGATAGCTCCGTCATAAAGCATTATTAAAATTTTCTCCGGAGATGCGGTCTGGATTTGTGATTGTTGATATTGCTTTAAATAAAGATTCATTTTATGCTTTTTACCTCACCCGTAAACAAATATTTATATTAGTCCTTGAGTATATACATACTAACATCTTCACCTTATTTGTAAATATTTTACTCCTATACAAAAACTATTTTTTAAATTTTTTTGTCTACTAATATTCCGGAAAAAACTTTTGAACTGGATAAAATATTGGTTAGATCATCAGGAGTAATAGTTTCAAGGACTTCTCCCGTTGAATTGTTGATCATTTCTACCATTCCTGTAGAAGAGTTAAATCGGACCTTGAATTTTTTATTGTTTTCAAGAAGTTTTTTTAATTTCTCCGGATCATTTTCATCAGGTTCATTATTATCTTCAGTATCTCTTCCTTCTAAATCTCTTTCCTGATCTTCATTTTCTTCAGAATCAGGTTCTGTGCCTCTCGATTTTTCAGGCTCTTTTATCTTTTTTTGAGCCTCTGCTTTAGAAGAACCCTCAGCCTGAACATGAGATTCAGCAGGATTTATATCTTGAAATCAGGAATTTTGAGGTAATACACCTTCAATCGGCATTTTTTTACATTAACCAAGCCCAC
>CAYZIV010000115.1:0-5144 GCA_964478475.1 uncultured Gammaproteobacteria bacterium
TCAAAACGTTCTGATAAAGCTATGTTTACAGCTTTTAAGTCTTTTGTTTCATTAGTGTTTTTTAGAGCATTTAAATAAGATTCATTGCTATATTCACCTTTTGTGGTAGCTTCAAATTTCAAAAATTTAGGTCTGTATTTTAAATTCCCCTTTAAAATTGTTTCAACGGTTTCGCCATGAGTTATATCGGGATAACCGTTTCCGTTTAGATCAATATTTTTGGTGTTAAAATTATCTATAATTGCTACTTTATATGGCACTTTTGGTTTTTGGCAATTATCTTCAGATATTTTAGGCAATACAGGTTTTATATTCATGACAAATTTTCTAAAAAATATCGGTACTAATTGTTTAAAAACAACTGAAACTGAAATTTAACCAAATTAAAAATAAATAATTTCTAATAAATAGGTATAATTGATAATATAGAAGTAATATTTCAATATAAGATAATTTTGTAAAATGTCTAAAATCCTAATAATATGTTCAGAAGCTGAAATAAATAATGATTTGAATAACCTTCTATCAGAAGTCGGGTATGAAATTCACACCGTGTATAGTGAAAAAGAATGCGAACGAAAAGTTAAAGAAATTAGCCCTGATATTGCAATAATTGACACATCTGACCCTGATATTAATGTTTCAAATATATGCAGAAATTTAAAGCTTCAAAATACTACTAATGATACTCAAATAATACTTCTAACATCAAGTGAAGCCTCTTCTCAAGAGGTTTTAGTTGGGGCAGATGGGTATATAACCAAGCCGTTTAATGAAAATATTCTAATAGCAACAGTAAATGCACACCTGCGGATAAAAAAGCTGTTAGATATCCTGCATACCAACAATAGTGAACTCGCAAAGAGCTTGTATCAGTTAAATGTGTTATACAGCACAAGTTCCCAGCTTGCAGGTACTCTTGATAAAACTAAACTTATTGATATTATGAATACCGGGCTGGAAAAAAGTTTGAACTTCTCTTTATGTATTGCTTTAGTCATAAATGATCCTGAGGATGCTTCATTAATAATTAATTCCGAATATCCAATAACTGAAAAACTGGAACAGGCTTTAAAATTAAGAGCTATTATCGGATATAAAAATCTTTTTGACAACAATAAGCTCCCTTTCGAGCTTTCGATTAAAAATATAAAAACTAAGAAAAATTATAAAGAAAATGACGGACTTCTTGATATAGATATTCTCGCCTGGGACAGGCTTTTTGCTCCAATAGACACATATGATCAGTTTTTTGGGACTGTTGAAATTATAAGAAAAACTGATTTTTCAGGTGAAGATTCAACTTGTTTTCAAACAGTGGTGAAGCAGGTATCATTGCCACTGGAGAGCGCTCTTTTTTATGAAGAAATTAAAAAGACAAATATTAAGCTGGCCAAGTTGGAGAGATTAAAATCAGAATTTATTTCGATAGTTTCTCATGAGCTAAGAACTCCGATAACTTCAATAAAAAATTCTTTAGATATGATTTTATGCGGCAAAATGGGTGATATTTCTGATGTTCAAAATAATTTTCTCGGCTTGGCAAAAAGAAATGTTGACAGATTGTCAGGGATTATAAACGACCTGCTTGATTTATCCAAAATTGAAGCAGGGAAAATGGAGTTCAGGTTTGAGCCTTGCAATATTATTGAGCCGGTTCAGTTTGTAATTTCCAGCTATGAAAATATGGCAAATGAAAAAAATATTCAACTTAATTTGGAAGCAAAGAATAAAGAAGTTAAAATTTACGGTGATTCAGGCAGAATTGAACAAATTTTATCCAATTTGATCACTAATGCAATAAAATTTACGGATGAAAATGGGGAAATTGCTATTAAAATTGAAGAAATTGATTCAGACAGTTTAAACAAGCCGTTTATTTGTGATGATAACCAGGAGCTGTTATCAGGGAAATATGTGAAAGTAAGCGTAAAAGATACAGGAATAGGCATAAAAAAAGAGGATATTCCAAAAGTCTTTGATAAGTTTCAACAAATAGAGAGTTCTTTAAGTCGAAAAACAGGAGGCACCGGATTGGGACTGCCAATTGCAAGACAGCTTATTGAAGCGCATCGCGGTAAAATCTGGCTTGAGAGCGAACCTCAACAAGGAAGCGAATTTTCTTTCATAATTCCGCTATTAACTTCGGAAAATCTTTTTATTTTTGAAGTGGATAATGCTCTACAAAAAGCAAAACGCAATTATTCGGGATTTTCCCTGTTGTGCTTGAGTCCTGAAGATAAAGAAGCTGAAAAGTTAGCCGAAGAAATTACGGATGGAAAAAGTGTTCTTTTCAATGGAATACAGTATAAATCTTTTTATGATAAAAAATGTTTAAACTTAATTTTATCTAATGTGGGCAGAAAAATAACTGAAGATCTTGCAGAAAATATTAAAAATTATGTAAGCGTAAATCAGGATAAAATCAAGATAAAAACAGGTTTTTCGGTCTATCCGGAAGATGCGATTACCAGCGAAGAATTAATAGAAATTGCTCAAAAAAATACATTTGCCCGTTTATGATTATAGGAGTAGGATAATTATATGTCAGAAAAGATAAAAAAAAGAATATTAGTGGTAGATGATGAGCCTGATATTGTAGAGACCATCAAATACTTGGTTGAAAGTGAAGGGTATTCATGTTTAACGGCTTTTGATGGGGAATCGGCGTTAAATATTGCAAAAGAAGAAAAGCCGGATCTCATTATTCTTGATGTTATGTTGCCAAAAATCAACGGATATAAAGTATGCAGGCTTTTAAAATTTGATGCAAAATACAAAAATATTCCAATTCTAATGATTACAGCAAGAACACAGCAAGAAGACATATTAATCGGCGAAGAAACCGGCGCCAATGAATATATAACTAAACCTTTTGATATAAACAATGTTTTGAATAAAATAAACTCGTATTTATTATATTAATTATGCAAAATCATATTTCGAATAAAACAATAGAAAAATTAAAATATGATCTCGTAAGGAATAAGCTGATTTCTTACGATGATTTAATTGAAGCGCAGGAATTTGCAAAAAAAAATCAACAAAATTTAGCTCAGGTTCTTATAGAGAAAAATTTTATTTCCGAAGAAACACTATTAAAATTTATCCAGGATAATTTGCATATACCTTTTGTTAATTTAGAAGATTATTCGTTGGATGAAAACTGTTTATCATTTATTACGGTTGAGGATGCGCGAAGATATAAAGTTTTGCCTCTTTTTAAAATAGAAAATGTTTTAACTGTTGCAATGGCGGACCCTCTTGATCTTTTTGTGATCAATAACCTTATAAAATGTATAAAATGTGATATTGAGCCGATTATTTGTTCAGAAAGACTTATTTTAGAGTTTATAGAAAGGTATTATGTTAAAAAGAAGCATGAAGAGGTTGTTATCCAACCTTCAGAAGGTCTTGTGATAGACTGGAGAGAAGAATTAAATGAAGAATCTCCTGATACAGTTCAAATTGAAAAGATAATAAATTCAATAATCTCTCAAGCACTTTTGGAAGATGTGTTTGAGGTAATTTTTGAAAATACTTCTGAAGGTATAAATGTTAAATTTCGAAAATTTGACCAGATTGAAAATAAAGGAGTTATTCCGTATTTATTATCTTCTTCGTGCGTTTCTCATATAAAAACATTGTCTGGATTGGATAATCTTGTGTTTGATGTGCCGCAGCTTGGAAAATTTACTTATCAGTCGGATATTGAATATGTGACCGGCATTGTTTCAACTTTTCCGCTTGTAAACGGTGAGAGAATTGTTGTTAAGTTATATCATCCACCTAAAGTTATTGATGATCTTCCTATTAAGGCTGCTCAGAAAGAGATTATTCGGGAAAGTTTGGAAAAACCGGGGATTATTTTGATAGCAGGTCCTCGATTAAGCGGGAAAAGTTTTATGGCTTATAGTATCTTAAATTCTCTTAATGGTGAAGATAAAAACATTATGACAATTGAATCAATTGTAAAATATGACTTAAGAGGAATCAATCAGTGTGAATTAAGAGAAAAAGTGGGATTTAATAAAGAAAAGGCTTTAAAATATATTGATTTCCAGTCCCCTGACATAATTTATTTTGAAGAATTTATTTCAGAAAAATTTCTGGTGAATTTTGTGAAAACCGGCAAGCTCATTATAACTGAAATGAGCGCTAAAAATACGGATGAAGCGGAAAATATTTTAGCGGCTGAAAATTTTAGTGAAATTAGAGAATTTTTAAATTGCATAATATTTGCTGATAATGAAAAAATATTTGTGTCTGTTTAAAAATTCAAAAAATTATTGCGGGAAATGTTTTTGAATAAACCTGTATAATTCGGGTTTATTAGTGATTGGGGCTAACTAATTTTTTAAAATTGTATAGATAGGGAATGATTTAAGTTCTGTATTTAAACATAATGAAATTGAAATAGTGTAATTTTGAAAGGGCTTATCATATGAAAGTTGAAATTATACCTGGATGCATAGCTTGCGGTGCTTGTGTTTCAATAAACAGTGATGTTTTTGAGCTCAGTGATACAATTCATGTTCATGAGGAAAATGTTCCCGGAAATGAAGAGGATTGTAGAGCAGCAGCAGAAGCTTGTCCAGTTAATGTAATTAAAATAAAAGAATAAATAAAATTGGGATGAATTAAGTTCTTTCCGGTTTAGAATACAGTTAGGGCCTGCAAAACAGGCTCTAACTGGTATGTAATGATTGTATTTTTAAAAAGTTATTATTCTTTATTCAAATTTCATCAAAAAGTTCGGTGCTTTTTCTTAAAAATGGGTTTAAAATTAAATATATGTTTTTATAGTGGAGATTTTTTTTGAATAAGGAAAAAAATTATTATAAAATACTGGGAATCAGTATTAGTTCTGATAAAAAAGAAATTAAACGAGCTTATAGGCAGCTGGCAAGGAAGTTTCATCCGGATATAAATCCGGGCAATATGCTTTGTGAAGATAAATTTAAAGAAATCGGCGAAGCTTATTCAATTTTAATAGATGACAAAAAACGCAGACAATATGATATTTTAAAAGGTTTTATTGCTAATGCTGATCAAACGGAGCAGGTTAAAAAGCAAGCTTCTAAAGCGTATTATAGAAAAAAGCCTGAGAAAAAACCTTTTGAAAAAAATGCCGGAAAATTTAC
>CAYZIV010000116.1:0-5139 GCA_964478475.1 uncultured Gammaproteobacteria bacterium
CGCAGGTTATACTGAATCTTTTGGATAATTCAATTAAATATTCCGCTGAAAATACAGCCATCGAAATCAATGTTCTGGAAGACGAAAATTTCGGCATATTAAAAATCAAAAACGAATGCAACCCTATTTCAAAAGAAAAAGCTGACAAACTTTTTGATAAATTCACAAGGTTGGATGAAGATCTAACAAGGACAACAAGAGGAACAGGATTAGGACTATTCATTGTCAGAGGACTTATCCAGACAATGGGAGGAGAAGTTTTTCTGAATACACAAGAAGGTTTTGAAGTTACATTTACCGTTCCTCTGGCAAAAAAACAATCATAACCCCAAAACGAATCAATTTTCACTAAAACCTGCATGGTATACTTTTATTCAGGGATATTGATAAATTACACGTTTAAATGTTTATAAACAGCTTAAAACTTCAAAACTTCAGAAACTATGGAACTTGTAACATAGATTTTTCCGACAATAAAACATTATTGATCGGAAAAAATGCTCAGGGAAAAACCAATTTGCTCGAAGCGATATATTACCTAGCGACTCTGTCATCATTTAGAGCAGGAAACGACCAGGAACTTATGAAATGGGGGAGTGATTACTGCCTTATTGAAGCTGATTTAACTAAGTACAACAGCAACATAGAACTAAAGATTGTCATAAATCCCCCAAAACAAAAGGTCTTAAAAGTTAACGGCCTAAAAAAAAGTTCTTTTGCCGATTTTTTAGGGAATCTACTCATAGTGAATTTCAGCACTTCTGACCTGTTATTGCTGAGGGGATCGCCTTCAGACAGGCGAAAATGGCTTGATGACTCGATAGGGCAGGTTTATCCTGCTTATAAAGATAGGCTAAGTAAATATACGAGAATTAGAACACAAAGAAACAATTTATTAAAAGACTTTAAGGGAAATCCAAATATAAATCCCGCCCAGGATGAATTTTTGTCAGTTTTAAACGAGCAGCTTGCGGTTGCGGGAAGCAACGTTATTCACCTGCGGCAACGTTACCTCAAGGAAATTCAACAAAAAGCCGGACAAAAGCACACAGACATCTCTCTAAGCGACGAAAACCTGAAAATAATATACTCAAGCACAGTCATAGACGAATTTAACACAATCAACGACGAAATCTCAAAACCCGATGAAATTTGCGAAAAATTCCTGGAAAAAACTGAGAGCAGAAAAATTGAGGAGATCGCAAGGGGACAAACCGTTGTTGGCCCCCACAGAGATGATGTTTTATTTACCATTAACAACAAGAATGCTGTTAATTTTGCTTCTCAAGGGCAACAAAGAACTGTTGTACTTGCTCTTAAACTGGCAGAAATTGACTTAATCGAAGAAATAGTCCAAGAAAGCCCTGTTTTATTACTGGATGATGTTCTGGCAGAGCTGGATAACGAAAGACAGAATTTTTTATTAAACTCGATAAAACCGACAACTCAAACCATAATCACAGCAACGAATTTATCGGCATTTGACAATGAATATTTAAAAGACAAAAAGGTTTACACTATAAATTCAGGCATAATCAATGTAAATATAGAGGTTTAAAGCATGAACATTTTAAAACTAAGACAAATCCTAATATACACAGCAATAATTATATTTATATCAGCCGGGGGATTAGTTTATTACGAAATAAATTCAGAAAACAAAGCTGAATACCTGACAATTTTGCATACAAACGATGTTCATGGAAGGCTTGAACCTATTGAATATAAGGATCATAAAGGTCTTGTCGGCGGTATAGCAAGAAGAGCAAAAATTATTAAAGACATTAAAAACACAAACAACAATGTTATGGTTGTTGATGCCGGAGATTTTGCCCAGGGCACCCTATTTTTCAACTTTTTTGACGGTATTCCCGATGCAAAACTAATGAACCAAATCGGTTATGATGTCGCAATCCCGGGAAACCACGAATTTGACAAAAAGTTAGACACTGCAAAAAAAATAATTAAAAATGCCGAATTTCCATTTGTATGCGCAAATATAGCATTTACGGAAGATGAAGAACTTCAAAAGCTAATAAGGCCCTACATAATAAAAAATTATAACGGCCTAAAAGTTGCTGTTTCGGGCATACTTACCGAAGATTTAAAAACGCTCGTTAATAACCTGGACGGCGTTGAAGTATTTAATGCCACTGATACAGCAAAAAATATCGTCGAAGAATTAAGCTCAAAAGCAGATCTGATTATATTTTTAACCCACATGGGATCTTCAAAAGACATTCAATTAGCCAAAAACGTTGACGGAATCGACGTTATAATAGGCGGACACACACATACACTTTTTCAGCAGCCTGAAATCGTTAATAATACCCTAATTCTTCAAGCCGGCGAATTTGGAGTATATGTTGGCAAACTGGATTTAGAAATCAGCGGTAATAAAATCAAAGACCACAGCTACCGGCTTATTCCGGTTGACGACTCAGTAAAAGCGGATGAGACAATTGAAGAAAAGGTTAAAATTTTATCGCAGAAATTGGATAAATATAGAAAAGAAAAAATAGGTGAAATAGACTTTACCATCGGGGAAAACCGAAATATTAGAGCTACTTTGCAAAAAGAAGGGGCTCTTGTAGTCAATTCAATAAAAAATGCATTTCCTGACACGGATATAGTTTTGCAAAATAGCGGAGGAATAAGACTGCAAAAGGTTATAGAACCAGGAGACATCTCTGTTGCAAATATTTTAACTCTTTTCCCATTTGAAAACACTGTAGTAACGTTGGAATTAAAAGGCAGTGATCTTAAATCGGTTCTTGAAACAAGCTCACGGACATATCCTCAACGTAACGGAGGATTTTTGCAGAGTTTAGGACTGGAATACGTTATTGACACAGATAAAACTAATCAAATTTTATCCCGTGACGGCTCAAAAATTGAACGGGAAGGCAACAGGGTCTCGGATATAAAGATCAACGGCCAACCTCTTAAAGAAGACAAATATTATAAAATTGCAATCAATGATTACATGTTTAACGGCGGAAACGGCTATTCCCAGTTTAAAAACGGAATAAACCCCATCAACACCGGGGTTAAAGTCCAAGATCTTATTATTGAATATATAAAACAAAACAGCCCGGTTTCAATTGAAATAAAAGATAAAATAAAAGTCCCGCCGGCATTAATAAAACAATAAAAAAATCTAAGTGTTTAATTTTAAGCACACTTAACGTATTTGTTGACCATTTATATGTTGGCCAACAAATTAAGACTTATTTAACTTAAATCTTTAAATAGCTGCAATACCTGTTATAACTGAATTAAAATCTCTTAAAATCAAGCATTCTGTTTCTTAATATTGATAGACTCTTCCAACTGTTTAATATGTTCTTTTATAGCAGAAGCTTTCATCTTCAAGTTTTCTTCTTTTTCAGCCATACCCCAACTGCCTGTCTTCTTTTTTTGCTGCTTTGATATCAAATCCTGTCAAAGCTTCAAATATTTTTTAAAAATTTCAACAGCCTTCTCGAAATCACCCTGCTTTTCCAAAACAAAACCGTAATTATTATAAGTTTCCACATATTCCGGATCAATTTCAATCGCTTTTTGATACATAGCAAGCGCGGAGTCATAATTTCCGCTGCAATACATCGCTAAACCCATCTGATTATATGCTCTTGCTGATTTTTCATTTATTTCCAAAACTTTTCTGCAATAATTAACGCATTCTTCCCAGAGTCCGTTTTTAGCCGAACAAATTGCAAGCATGTAATTTGCTTCTTCATGATTTTCATCCAGCTCAATAGTCTTTTGATAGAACTCTATTGCCTGTTCCAGGTCTTTAGAACTCTGATTATCGTCGCTTCTTTTATTGTAGGATTCTGCCAGGGCAAATACGTATTCAGGATTATCCGGAACAATTTTTATTGCTTTTTTCAAAAAATTTATCGAATCATCCATTTTATCTATTTCTTTTGAAAGCAATCCGCTTAAATAAAGGGTCTCCGCTTCGTTTGGATTAATGCTCAAAACCTTGGCAAATTGCTTTAGAGCATCTTCAAATTTTTCCATATTTATAAATAAAAGACCTAAATTATAATAAGCATCAGGATCATTAGGTGTTATTTCTATTGCCTTTAAAAAATTTTTTTTGGAAAGGTCATTTTTTTTCATATCCATATACACCAATCCCAAATTATAAAAAGCATCCTGTTTATCAGGGTTAATTTTAATCGCTTTTTGAAAGTGTCTTACTGTAGCATCAAAATCCTGCATTTGATACGCTTCGATTCCATTATTATATTCAATTTCATATCTTCTTTTTTTGCTAAAAAATTGCAAATAAACATATATTGCAGAAGCCCCGAGGGCAATAAATATAACACCATATATTATAATATCCAGCATCTTTACTTACTCTTTTTTTATTAATTCTAAATATAAATTTAACATATAAACTTATATTTAGCTTAATATTATTTTTTATCAAAATGAACATTGATAACTATAATTTTATTATATACAATAACTTTAGTTTTAAAAACTTAAGGAATTAAATTCATGCAGTATTTTTTACTCATCCTCGGAATTTTAATTTTATTAGATATAAGTTATTTTGCTTATGTAAACCAGGGAGATTTATTAACAGTAAACTACAGACCTATAATAGACGCATTTGAAGTCAGGTCCGGTCTATTTTATTTTTTAATGGGTGTATATGGTTTTCTCGGAGGAATTTTAATAACTTACAGCAGAATAATCGTGCTAAAAAAAGAAATAAAAAAACTAAAGAGAAAAACAGAAAAAACTTCCGTTGAATCCATGGAAAACCAGGATAAAACTAAAGAATTGGAAGCAAAAATAAAAACTTTAGAAACTGCTCTAAAAGATGCGTTAAATAAAAACGGCTAATTTTTTTTATTATAAGCTCTAATCTCTGCAAAAACCTTCATTTTCTGGCAAAATATTCATTAATTTATTATAATATTTATTTGAAGAAACTAAGTTTTGTAAATTATTAAAAAAAAAAAGAAAAATTTTTTTTTATGAGTTTTAAATAATTAGAAAGAAAAAAATAGAAAATTTTTATCAAAAATAAATTAATGTTAGAAAGAAAATAAAATTGTGAGCGTAAGGAAATGAGAGACAAAAAAAATTACAAAATTAAAAATGAATTAAAAA
>CAYZIV010000117.1:0-5136 GCA_964478475.1 uncultured Gammaproteobacteria bacterium
GGTATAAGTCCTCTGAAAGGAGCGAATACAGGTTCTGTAAAATCTCTTACAAATTTAAAAGGCTGTTTATGCCAATCAACACTTGGAATCCAACTCATCAAAATTCTTAAAAGAAATATGAGCCAAATAATCTGAAATAATTGTTCAACTGATTGATATATACTCAATGTTTAATTCTCCTATTTTTTATATGCGTGAATGCTCAAGAACATTAGAGCAATTGCAATTAACCCTCTCATCAGGAATTTGTTCAATCAAAGAGAATAAAAGATTTCTAAGTTTTTCATTATTTTCATTAAACACTTTAATTACTTCCGAATGACTGACAGGTTCTACATCTCCAACCAACCCGGCATCATAGTCAGTAATAAGTGATATGTTAAGTGTGCACATTTCAAGCTCACGAGCGAGGAAAACCTCAGGATATTGGGTCATATTAATAACTTCCCAACCTTGAGCGGTGAAAAACTTTGATTCAGCTTTTGTGCTAAATCTTGGCCCTTGAATAACAACCACTGTACCTGTTTCATGGATTTTAATTCCGATATTTTTTGCTGTTTTAATAGCAAGATCTCTAACTTCAGGACAGTAAGGCTCAGCAGGACTGACATGAGTAGCAATAGGACCATCATAAAAAGTATCTATTCTGTTATAAGTCTTGTTTACAAATTGATCACATATTACAAAATCACCCGGCTCAACATGAGTCTGAAGACTTCCCGCCGCACATGGGCTTATAACTCTGGAAACGCCAAGAGCTTTCATAGCCCAAACATTAGCTCTATAATTTATTTTATGAGGCGGTATTGAATGATTCCTGTCATGCCTTGGCAAAAATGCCACTTTTTTACCTGCAATTTTTCCTAACAATACTTTATCGCTCGGTGAACCATATGGAGTTTCCACGCAAACTTCTTCTTCTATATCTATAAACTTATAAAAACCTGATCCTCCAAAAACTCCGATATCTGCTTTTGCATTTGGTGATTTAAACATTTTTTCTCCTTTTTTTAGAATAAACCGTTTATACATCTCCCCAATTCAAAAAGAACTGCTCCGGCTGCAATTATTGCGAAAGTAACCGCGGGAAAAATAATAATTGTTAGTTTATCCATAATTTAAACCTATATACTTATCTACTAAAATTTTAACAAAAAAGTAGAGAAACGGGTTATTTTTATGTTAATTTTTTTATAAGAATGAATTATTATATAAATTAATGTTTTTTCAAAACATACGCATCTTATCTTTTAAAGCAAAAAGTGACTAAAGATAAAATAATTATTACTGTTAAATAAATATAGGAGAAAAAAGAGAGTGGCTCAAAACACAGACAGAGAAATTGTAGATGCAATAGTCGTAGGAGCAGGACCGGCAGGAATAGCCGCAGCAATTACACTTGCCAAAAAAGGAAAAGAAGTTGTTGTACTGGAAAGAGGCGACTTCCCGGGGAGTAAAAACATGTTTGGAGGAGCAATATACGCACAGCCAACAGCAGAAATCTTCCCTGAATTCTGGAAAACAGCCCCTGTAGAAAGATACAATGTTGAACACAAATATGCCTTACTTGGTGATAATGACGGAACCGTCATAGGTTACATAAACGGAAATCATTCTCAGGAAGGGCATTATAACAGTTTCACCGTAATAAGATCAAAATGGGACAGATGGTGCGCAGAACAAGCAGAAGCAGAAGGTGCTTTTATAGTTCCTGAAACCCTTGTTGAATCATTAATAATTGAAGAAGGAAAAGTAGTAGGCGTAAAAACCGAACAGGAAGAATTCTACGCTCATGTCACAATAATTGCAGATGGAGTAAATTCACTTTTAGCAAAACAAGCGTGGAACCGCCCGGAAATAAAACCTGAACATGCCGCGTTGGGAATTAAAGAAGTAATTTCGCTACCGAAAGAAAAAATTCAGGACAGATTTAATCTCGAAGACGACAGCGGAGTTATATACACAATTTTAGGCGGACCAATGCAGGGAATGGTAGGCCTCGGATATGTTTATACAAATATTGACTCAGTTGTAATAGGACTTGGAGTATCTCTTGAAGATCTAAAACATCATAAAAAGAAACCTTATGAGCTTTTAAACGAGCTTAAAAAACATCCAACAATAAGACCGCTTATAAAAGGCGGAGAATTGCTTGAATACTCAGCTCATCTCATCCCTGAAGGCGGATATAATGCAATGCCGGAGCTTTATAAAGACGGTGTAATGATTGTAGGTGACGCTGCAATGCTTGTTAACAATGTTCATTGGGAAGGCACAAACCTGGCAATGATAAGTGGAAAATATGCAGCTGAAACAGCTATAGAAGCTCTTGAAAAAGAAGATTATTCAGCAAATATGCTTTCTTTATATAAGAAAAAACTCGATGAAAGTTTTGTTATGAGCGTTCTAAAAAGCTACAAAAATATGATGAGCTTCTTAGAACACAACTCAAAAACATTCTTAGGATTTTACCCGGCAAAAGTAAACGAATTTATGAACCAATTTACAGCAGTTGACAGTATCCCTAAGAAGACAAAATACAAACAGTTTATAGCAGACATAGTAAAACAAAGAACAGTGCCTGCATTAATGTCAGATAGCGTTAAAATTACAAACCTTGTAGGAGGAATATTGTTAAAATGATCGAAAATAAAGAAATTTCTGAACACATTGATGATAAATTATATACCGTTAAATACAAATGCGACGAAACAAGCCATCTTCAGGCAAACCAGGAAGATTGCAAAAAATGTAAAAACAGGCCATGCACATATGTTTGCCCTGCAAATGTATATGAATGGGACGAGGAACAAAACAAACTGTTAATTGGTTTTGAAAATTGCTTAGAATGTGGCGCATGCAGAATAGCTTGCGAAGCGGGAACACTTAATTGGAAATATCCTAAAGCCGGATATGGCGTCACATTCAAACACAGTTAAGCGTAAATATTCAAACGTATTCATAGAGCAGTAAAGAGGTGAAGAATATAAACCACCTCTTTACTACTTTATGCGTATAAAGTTTTTATAAAAATTTAATTTTTTTTGAAGATAAAAGGGTTGACAAATAAATTCATTTATTTAATACTGAAATTAACATAAAGTGTTTCAAGTACACTTTTTTAGAATATAAGATAAAAAAAGTAAAGGAAACCTAATAATGATTGAACAGTCAAAAAAGTCACTATTAGCAAACTACCTAAAAAACAGGAGACCAATTCAAAATGAATACTATATACAGTGTAAACCAAAAACCATATATATATACTCAACCACCTAACAAAAAGAAGGAAGCAGGCGTTCCAAAACCTGAAACTAAAAACAGTCAACCAATTAACAAATTAGGATTCAAAGCTGACTTTCCTTCAAATTCAAACCTTAAAGATGATAAAAATAGCGTAGTAGATGTAATAACAGAAAAAATACTAATAACCTTTTTTCACTACAAAGATCCAGAGCAGTTAAAAGAATTTGAAAACGAAACAAAAAAGCTTAAGAGAATTGAAGCTCAGGTTAATAATGAACTGCAAATGGGAACAAAGCTTAACGAATTATTTTAAAATAACAAACTAGAACAAAACAATAAGGCAGAGAAGATGAAAAAGCGGTGTTAATATGACACCGCATTATTTTTTAGAATTAATAAGATTTCAAATATTTTTAATTAAAATAATTTATAGTACAATTAATTTTTAATAAGCAGTGTTTAAAAAACGATTACGGCATAGATAAACTGGAGAAGAAGATGAAAATATGCATTATAGGAACCGGATATGTAGGTCTTGTAGCAGGGACGTGTCTTGCAGAGATGGGAAATGATGTTATATGCATTGATAACAATGAAGAAAAAATAAAAGATCTTTGTCAAGGAATAATCCCAATTTATGAACCCGGTTTAATGGAGTTAATAAAAGCGAACACAAGAGAAGGCCGGCTTATTTTCTCCAATGATTTAAAATATGCTGTTAAAAATTCCCAGGTTTGTTTTATAGCGGTAGGTACGCCTCAGGGAGATGACGGTTCTTGTGATTTAACGTATGTATTAAAAGTTGCAGAAGAAATTGCGAGATATATAGACAGTTACAAAGTAATAGTTAACAAGAGCACAGTTCCTGTAGGGACAGGGGAGAAAGTAAAAAAATTCATGCAAACGATCACGGACCAGGATTTTGACGTTGTTTCCAATCCGGAGTTTTTAAAACAGGGGGCTGCTGTTGATGATTTTCTAAAGCCTGACAGAGTAATTATAGGATCAGACTCACAAAGGGCAACAGATATAATGCAGGAATTATACAGTCCGTTTTTAAGGACAGGAAACCCTGTAATAGTAATGGATGTTAAATCAGCAGAACTATCGAAATACGCGGCAAATTCTTTTCTTGCAACGAAAATTTCTTTTATCAATGAATTAGCGAACATTTGCGAAAAAGCCGGAGCGGACATTGAGCAGGTAAGAACAGGGATGATAACTGACAAGAGGATCGGGAGTCAATTTTTATTTCCGGGACTTGGATACGGCGGGTCATGTTTTCCAAAAGACGTAAAAGCTCTTGTAAAGATAGCGGAAGAAAATAATGTTCCTTGTGATATTTTAAAATCAGCTGATAAGACCAATTTTACGCAAAGAAAAATTTTTCTGGATAAAATTTTAGATTATTATGACGGAGATATTAAAGGGAAGACATTTGCGTTATGGGGACTGGCTTTTAAGCCCCGTACCAATGACATGAGAGAGGCTCCTGCAATTACAATTATAGAAACGATGCTTTCAAAAGGAGCTATTATAAAGGCATATGACCCGAAGGCAATGACCGAAGCGGAAAGAATTTTTAAAGACTCAATAACATATGCTTCCAACAGTTACGAAGTATTAGAAGGAGCAGACGCCCTTATTTTAGCAACAGAATGGAATGAATTCAGAAGACCTGATTTTGATAGAATAAAAAATATTCTCAAAAATCCTGTTATATTTGACGGAAGAAATCAATATAATCCGGACAGAATATCAGAAAAAGGCTTTGACTATATTTGCATAGGAAAAAATACAAAACAAATAAAGCTACAAAATTAATCGAGAAGATACTCTTCTTCTATAGTATCGACTACTGTAACTTTACCGGAATTAAATATATATAAG
>CAYZIV010000118.1:0-5114 GCA_964478475.1 uncultured Gammaproteobacteria bacterium
AATTTTAATATTATATAAAAAGTAATAAAAAATTGCAGTAATAATTTGTATTTTAAAAAACCGAAAATATGTTTGTTTCATTTTAATAAATATTAATTATAATGCGAATTTATTTTCATCTTATTTATTTTATAAATATCGAAAATAAAACATTCGACAAAAGGAGAGATTATGAATGAAACTATGCAAACTATCTTAAACAGAAGGAGCATCAGAACTTATTCATCCAGACAGATAAAAGATGAAGAACTGGATTTAATATTAAAATCAGCTCTACATGCCCCAAGCGCTCATAACCAACAACCCTGGCATTTTACCGTGATTACAGATAAGCAAATTATGAAAGACCTGAACCAGGCTACAAAACAAGAAATGCTAAAAACTGAAAACGAAAATTTAAAAAAATATACTGAAAATGAAAGTTTCGATATTTTTTATGATGCTCCGCTTATAATAGTAATCTCCGGGAATAAATCCGCTATCGTCCCTATTATTGACTGCTCTGCCGCTACTGAAAATATGCTTATCGCGGCAGAATCTTTAGGTATTGGTTCATGCTGGATTGGTCTTATTTCTCATTTGTTTAAAAGCGATAAGGTTGAAAAGTATGTTAATTTATTGAATATTCCGGAAAATTATGAACCGTATTACGCAATTACACTAGGATATAAGGCGGTTAAAGACAAGCCGGCAGCTCCCAGAAACAAGGACACCATAAATTTTATTTAAAAATCGATAATAAAACCACAAACCCAAGAATAGATAATGAAAATTTATATGCCCAAATGGCTAAAGACGAATATTTTTCCACTTTTTATAATGCTGATTTCTTTAGTTGGTTTTTTGAAATTACTGACAGCTACAGAAAAAATCACGTATTATGACGCATTTATATTAAATAAAATAAACGATTTTACTTATCCTCTGCTAACTTCGCTGGTTATTTTTATAACGAAATTTGGTTATGAATTTATTTTTTTATTTTTTGCAATTTTATTGATGATTTTTTTAAAACTTAAAGAATACGGAAAAATTTACCTTATTTCAGCAGTCACAATAGGAGGGAGCCTGCCTGTGGCAATTATAAAAGAATTTATAAACCGTACCAGACCTATTATAGAAAATCCTGTCTACCAGGCTGAAGGGTTCAGCTTTCCCTCCGGACACGCAACAGGGGCTATGTGTTTTTATGGAATTCTTATTTATCTGGTTTTCACCAATATAAAGAAAATCTGGTTAAAAATTATCCTTATACTCCTGTTAATCCTGATTATTTTAGCTGTGGGAGCAAGCAGAATTTATCTTGGGGTACATTATCCTTCAGATGTGTTTGCCGGCTATTTTTTAGGGTTATTCTGGATAAACCTGGGGATAGTTAATTATAAATATTTATTCAACAATGGGTAAACTAATGGAAAATGTGCTGCCTTTTTCTATTTCACTCACAACATTTATTGAACCATTATGAACATTGATTATATGCTTTGCTATTGACAAGCCCAAACCTGTACCTCCAACTTTTCGGCTCCTGGCTTTATCTACCCGATAAAATCTCTCAAAAATTCTGTCCAAATGCTCTTTAGCAATTCCATAACCTTGATCTTCTATTTCTATAACAATATTTGTTTTATTATCATATGCTGAAATATTGATACTTTTACCATTATCACTGTATTTTACCGCATTATCAAGTAAATTAAGAATTGCCTGCTCAAACAATGATGAGTCTCCCTTAATAAAAAGATTTTCATTACAATTAAGCTGAATTTTTAAATTTTTTGCAGATGCAGAAGACTCGCAAAGATGCGCCACATTTTCCAGCAGCTCAGAAAGATTTAATTTTTCAAAATTATCTTCAACTTTATTGCCAGGTTGCTCAAGCCTGGAGAGGCTTAGTAAATCTTCAATAATCAAATCCAGCCGGCTTGTGTGTTTTGAAATTATTGAAAGAAACCGATTTGCTTCCTCCGGATTATTAATTGCGCCATCCTTGAGCGTTTCTATGAAGCCTTTTATGGTTGTAACAGGGGTTTTTAATTCATGAGAAACATTAGCAATAAAGTCTTTTCGCAGAGTTTCTAATCTTTTTAGTCTTGTTGCCATAGTATTCATGGCTCTAACCAGCCCTTTTATTTCCTCTATAGACGGGTCTGGAATTTGTTTTGAAAAATTCCCTTCGGCAAATTCCAACGCACTCTTTTCAACGACTTCAATAGGTTTTCGCAGCCTTCTTGATATTGATAAACTTATAAATCCAGCTATTAAAGTAGTTATTAACCCTAATAAAAAAATCTCTCTATAAAAATTGTTAAGTTTTTCTTCAAGTGTTGTTATGGGAACTGAAGACCTGATAACTCCCACAATCTGATCATTATCAACAAGCGGAAACGCAACATACAGCATATTTTTACCTATTGAGCTACTGAAACGTGATTGTGTTGAGATTTTTCCTGACATCGCCTTTATTATTTCAGGCCTGTCCAAATGATTTTTCATTTCTTCGGCTTTTTTATCTGAATCTATAATAACTTTGCCGTTTTTAGCAATCAACGTAATCCGTATTTCTGATATTTGATTAATTTCATTAACAATATTCTCAAGATCACTTAAACTATCTGCGGTTAGTCCTGAAATAAAATTATTCTCATAAAGTTTTATTATGGTCAGGTGCTTTTCCTGCACGTTATTAATATAAAAATCTTTATACACTCTTACGGTATAAATCGTTATTAAAATAACGGAAACTGCTATTACAAACAGGTATGAAGGAAATAACTGCCAAAGAAGCTTTTTTTTAAACACCTTTTTAAACATCATAGATCCTTAAATTTATAACCGACACCTCTTATAGTTTCTATATAAGAGCCATAATCCCCCATTTTTTTTCGAAGCCCAACCATAAGCACATCTACTGCCCTATCGGTAATGTCATAATTTTCGCCTTTTATTTTATCAATAATCTGATATCGTGTCTGAACCCATCCAGGCTTTGAAGCCAACAAACAAAGAACATTAAATTCTGCGTTAGTTAGGTTTATGAGTTGATTAGCAAGCAAAACCTCGTGTTTTTGTGGATTTATCGACAATTCATGTATCTTTATTAAGTTATTTTTTTTATTAACCAAAGATTTTTTCCTTCTTAAGACAGCTCTTATTCTGGCTATTAAAACCTTAGAACTAAATGGTTTGGTTATATAATCATCAGCGCCTGACTCAAAGCCTTTTATAATATCCTCTTCCTCACCCATTGCTGTGAGCATAATTATCGGCAATTCCTGTAATTTAGGCTCTTTCTTGCATTTTTTACAAACCTCAAAACCATTAATCCCCGGCAACATTAGATCTAAAATCATCAGATCAACTTCCCTGGACTGCAGGATATCCAAAGCTTCTTCGCCTGAGTTCGCCAATATTGGGGTAAAAGAGTTTTTTAACAAATTATATTCTATTAATTCCTGAATATCAGTTTCGTCTTCTACGACTAAAATACTTAATTTTTCCATTTTTTTACCTTCCTATAGAAGTTATTATTCCATGACAAGAAAATTATTGTATTTTTTTAATACTATTTTTAATTTTTATTTAAAAAATCTGAGTCGCTAATTAACCTGAATTACTAAATAGCTAAAACGCAAATCTAGCTTAATGAAATTTCTCAAAATTCTCTCAAAACATTTTACCCCCCAAAACCCTTAACACACAGGAGAAACTGAAACAATAAAGCCGCAAACCATTACGGATAGCGGCTTTAAAATGGGCGTTGAGAGACTCGAACTCCCGACATCTTCGATTAAACGAAAAAACATAGCTCTAATCTCAAACAGAATTTCAATCTGTCGTTGGCTTTTAGAGCTATTCGCAATTCCTCATAACTGCTCATAATTTATATAAATTACACAAATATTACACAAGAAAATTCAGAGTTATAAAATGCACAAAAATCAACTTAACCACAACGCACTTAAGGGAATAAGGTAGATATCTTCATCATAATTAATAACTCTTTCGGTGTTACACAAAATAACCCCACAGATAAAATCTTTGCCTGTAACTTCTTTTAATTCTCTAAGCCCTGCAACTTCTTTTTCAGTAATTTTTTCAAAATTTTTAACTTCTATTCCAACTATACTTGCTCCATTTTCCAGAATAAAATCAACCTCTTTTCCGTCTCTTGTCTTGTAAAAGCTTATTTCTACAGGTTTAAGCTGAGTATTATTTAGTTTGATTAGCTCGGAAAGCACAAAATTTTCCAGAAGATGCCCGAACAGCTTTAGATTTGACTTATGTATTTCTTCGGGGGTGGATTTTAGTATATAGCTTAATAACATTGTGTCATAAAAGTATATTTTACCTGATTTAACAAGTCTTTTGCTTATATTTCTATACCACGGATGCAAGTAATTGGTTATAAAAGTACCGTTTAATATATTCCTGTAGGCTCTTGCATTTACTGAAGTTAAGCCTGTATCACGGGACAAATCTGCGTCATTAATTAAATTACCCACTCGTGCAGCCAGAGACTGAAGTAAAATCGGCATATATTCAGCTTTTTCAAGATTATAGATATGCTTAGGGTCTTCAAGCGTAATTTTTCTTACATAATTTTGAAACCAGCTTTGTTTTAACTCATCAGGCATATCTGTGAGCTCAGGAAATGTTGCTTTTTCCATAATATGCTGTACACAGGGTTTTCATCTTTATGTATCCCGCTAAAATCTTTATTAAAACACTTTTCTATAAAATTAGATTTAGTACCAAGCACCTCTCCAGCAGAAAAAGGGAGTAAAGTAATAGTAGCCATTCTTCCTACCATTGCATCTGCAAGTTCCGGTATCATCATTAAATTTGCATAGCCTGTCAGCAAATATCTTCCGTTAGCTTTGTTACTTTCTTTTAAGGCAATGAAACGCTGCTCATCTATTAACATTTTTAAGGGACGAAAAATATCCGGCACCATTTGAAATTCATCTATAATCAAGGGATAACCGGCATTTTAAGCAAGTTTAAAGGGTTTCTAACCGCTGCAATTCTTTCGACAAAAGTAATAAATTTATCACCAAATTTATCAGAAAGTATATCTTTAACAAGGATAATTTTTCCTGCCTGCTTTGGAC
>CAYZIV010000119.1:0-5112 GCA_964478475.1 uncultured Gammaproteobacteria bacterium
ATAAATCCTCTTTCATCCAGTTGAATTTGGTCTTTAAACAGTTCTGAGTTAGGAGTATAGCCTATGAATGGAAAGACGCCATCTGTTTGAATATCAAAAGATTCATTTGTCTTAACGTTTTTCAAAGAAAGTGATTCAACTTTATCAGAACCGTTTATTGAAGTGACAACACTGTCAAAGACGAAGTTTATTTTTGAATTAGCCCGAGCTCTTTCCTGATAGATTTTTTCTGCTCGCAGTTCGTTTCTTCTGTGGATAATATTAACTTTTGAGGCGAATTTTGTAAGGAAGAGAGCTTCTTCAACGGCAGCATTGCCTCCTCCTACAACAGAAATAACTTTATCCCTGAAGAAAGCTCCGTCGCATACAGCACAGTAACTAACGCCCTTGCCAAGAAACTCATCTTCACCGGGAACGCCTATTTTCTGCGGCTGTGCTCCGGAGGCAATAATTACAGAACTTGCAGTGAAGACCCCTTCTTCTGTTTCTATTTTTTTAACAGGTGAATATAAGTCAATTCCTGTTATTTTTTGCATTATATATTTTTTTACTTCAAATTTATCAGCATGTTCTTCAATTTTTTCAGAAAGATCAAATCCGCTTATCTTAGGGAATCCAGGATAATTTTCTATTTCAAGTATTTTATTGAGTTGACCGCCGGTAACGCCGGTGTCTATGATGGCGGTTTTAAGAGCGCTTCTTCCGGCGTAAATAGACGCCGCAAGTCCCGCAGGTCCTCCGCCTAATATGATTACGTCATAATTAACGGGAGTATTGTTTTGGGATTTTTGTTGATTTTCCATTTTCGCCTCTTTGATTGTTTTACTTTAGATTATTATAAATTAAATTATTTAGAATTGTTATTATGATTTGCTATGGCTGATAATTTTCATTTTTATTTCAACCGGAAGAGCCTGTTAATAAGGGTTGTTAAATATTTCCTTTAATGTAGGACCGGATATTTTACGCCCCCTTAATCTATATTTTACTCTATCTGTCCGGACTCTTTTACCATTTTGAAAATGTTTGATTATGATTAAATCAGTTCCAAAAAAACTATCGCCTTCAACAGTAATTTCCGGGGTTTCTATTTGAATAAAATCTTTTTCTTTTTTTGTTCTTGTAAAAATAGCTGTGTTATTTCTTACTTCATTGATGGTTATTGAAGCAGAAGCATTTGTAGACGGGTTAGAAAGAGTAATTACATCTCCTTCTCGTTGAAATGTCCAAATATCAGAGCTTCTTAGCCGAAATTTACCCGGACTGTTTGTGTCTATAAGAGTGCTGGAAACAGACCATGTGCCGTAAAACTCCTGAGGTAAATCAGTCCCTATCGATATTCCGCCTTTTAAGACATTGCCTTCTAGTACAGGTGCTTGTTTTTTAGAGTGGTTAAAATAAATTTCGCCAAAGTTATTGTCTAATCCATATACAGAAAGGTTTGAGCCTGAAAGCAGGCAGAAAAACAATAGGATATAAAATATTTGTTTAATGCGTAACACGGAAATTTTCAAATTCATCTTTATATTCTTCTTCCTGAACTTCTAAATGGTCCACTCGGGCGGAAGCAGGACCTTTTTTGCACCATGCAATAAATTTGTCGACAGCTTCAGAGTCACCTTCAGCTACAGCTTCAACCTTGCCGTTTCGAAGATTTTTTACCCAACCTGTAACTCCGAGTTCTGCTGCGTTTTTAAGAGCAAATTGTCTGTAATACACTCCTTGAACTCGTCCGGAGGCTAAAATATGAACTCGTTTTTTTGTCATTATCCATTTCCTTATATTTTAAGAATCTATAAAAGTTTTTCCATTAACCAATTATATGTATCACGGTTTTGTAATAATATAGAATAAAGTATATATTTTAAAAAGAGGTTTTGGATATGGGGAAGACAATAATTGAAAAAATAATTGGCGAACATAGCAATAAAGAAGTTAATGCAGGTGAATTTGTCGTGGCAGATGTTGATGTTACAGCAGTCCAGGATGGCACCGGACCTCTGACAATTCAGGAAATAAAAAAAATTAACCTTGAACAGGCAAAAAACCCTTCCAGAACTATTTTGTTTATAGATCACGCCGCACCAAGTCCTAGAAAAGAACTCTCAAACGCGCATAAAATCCTCAGAGAATTCTCAAAAAAAACCGGTGCGATATTATCTGAGGTTGGAGAAGGTGTATGCCACCAAAGACTTGTAGAAGATTATGTTAATCCCGGCGAAATTCTTGTGGGTGCTGATTCTCATACTTTCACCTCGGGAGCGTTAGGAGCTTTTGCTACGGGAATGGGATCAACAGATGTTGGAATTGCCATTGCACTAGGCAAAACTTGGCTTAAAGTTCCTGAAACTTATAAAATAGAAGTGAACGGCGAGTTCCAGCCCGGTGTTTACGCCAAAGATTTAATTTTACATCTTATAGGACTAATTGGAGCAGATGGCGCGACTTATAAAGCTCTTGAATTTACCGGAGAAACCATCAGAAAAATGCCTATGACTGATAGGTTTTGCCTGTCGAACATGGCTGTAGAAGCTGGAGCAAAAGCAGGTTTAATAGCTTCTGACGAGGTTACCCGTGAATATCTTATATCTCGAGGAAGAGAAGATAAATTTAAAGTTGTTGATTCAGACCTCGATGCAGTTTTTGAAAAAGTAATAAAAATCGACGCATCAAAACTTGAACCCGTGGTTTCATGTCCTCATTCCGTTGATAATGTAAGGCTTGCCGCAGAATTAGAAGATATAAACGTAGACCAGGTCTTTATAGGGAGCTGCACAAACGGCAGAATAGAAGATTTGAGAATAGCTGCGGATATTTTAAAAGGGAAAAAAGTTGACCGGCATACAAGATTAATAGTAATTCCGGCTTCGCGAGAAATTTTTCTCCAGGCTTCAAAAGAAGGAATTTTAGACACGCTGGTAGAAGCAGGCGCAGCGATTAATACTCCGGGTTGCGGTCCTTGCGTAGGTGTTCATGCGGGTATTTTGGGTGATGATGAGGTCTGTCTTTCTACTCAAAATAGAAATTTTCAAGGAAGAATGGGAAACCCTAAAGGGTTTATATATTTAAGCTCACCTGCAACTGCAGCTCTGAGCGCGATCACGGGTAAAATTTCTGATTCTCGTAAGGTGTTGGTGAATTCAGGGCTATAGCATGAAAAAAAAGCACATATTTTTATTCATATTAGCAGCAGTTATTTTGTTTTTTTTGGGCACCCATAAAAACCCCATAAAAAACCATAAAATTGATAAAAATGGGTCCGAATTAGGGGCATCTAGTAATAAAATACCTGAATTTACCCCTAAAAATGCATATAAAATACTATATAATTCTGACTATGTTTTCATAGATGTAAGAGAACCTGAAGAGTACGCAATAGAGCACATTAACGGGGCAATAAATATTCCTTTGTCATCTTTTAAAGAAGCTTATTTTCAAGTGCCGCAAGATAAAAAAGTAATTCTTGTTTGTAGGTCCGGCAGCAGGAGTGCGTTTGCGTACAAATTTTTAATAGAGAAAGGATATAAAAATAAAATCTTTAACCTAAAAGGTGGAATGCTTTTGTGGCAAGAGTTAGGGTTGGATTTTAACTAGCTTTTCGTTACGCTGTCTTTGTTTAAGTAGGAATGAGCATAAAAATATTCCTCTTTAAAACCAAGTCTGCGATACATTTTTATTGCAGGATAGTTGTCTGTGTCAGTTGTAGCGTTGATTTCCTTAAGTGAAATTTTTTTATCTGTAATTAATTTTAAAAAACCTGAAATAACGCTTTTTAGAAGAACATTCCCCATTTTTTCGTTCCTAAGATCCTTTTTTACTGCAATAAGGGGAATATTTATTTTGTCTTCCTCTACCATCGTTGTAAGACAAAAACCTTTTACTTCTTCATTAGATAGCAATAACCTGCATTGAGAGGGCAAAAACACTCCGTATTGATTATTCAAAATCATTTCAAGCACATTTTTAGATCCTTCATAAGTGAGAAAACGTGGATCAAAATTTACGCTTTTTGTTTTTTTGAAAGAATGATTTATCAATTCAATTACTTGTTCTTTGTATTTGTTATCCCAGGTTAACAGCTTGTAATCTTCGATTTGTGGGGTTTGAGCTTTTTTAAAAATTCTAAAAGAAATAGGGGACTTAAAATCAAATTTAATTGTAGATTGGCCCACCATTTTGAAATTTAAAAGCGCTATATCTCTTATAAAACTTTCTTGTTTGCCGAGTAAGGGATAGCTGATAATTTTTAAATCGTTTTTAGACTGAAATATCTTTATTAATTCTGCAAGAAGTAAAAATCTTACATTGTTTTCATCTTCAGTGGTTGTTGTATGAATAATATTTACTTCAATAACTTTATGATTTTCGATAGAGTATATTAGAATTCCTTTTGGAATTGATTTTTCCAGTAAAACCAGTGCTCCTAGTTTGTTGTTTTCAATATTTGAGATAAATTGTTCATAAGATACAGGTTCACAGCTGTATTTATAATCTTTTAAAGCAGCAGCTTTGAAAGAATTATAAATTTCTTTGGCTTTTTTAAAATTATTGGAAGTTATTTGTTCGATAATTTGCATTTTTTATTTAAACCATAATTAGCAACAAACGTCAAAATTGTTAAAAATTAAAAAATTTTTTAATTTAAAAATATTCATGTTTTTACTATAATGATCAATATAAAAGGGATGATTTGGAGTAAAAAGGTAGTTTTATGTCTGATAAAGAAAAAAAAGAAGTTAATGCTGAAAATAATGATTTAAATGAAAACCCTTTTGTTCAGGATAATGAAGAAGTTTCTGAAACTCAAAATGTTGAAGAAATTGAAGAATTTATTGAAAAAGATTTAAAAGATTTGCAGATAGAGTGTGAAGATCTTACAAAAGAACTTGAAAATCAAAAAAGTCAGTATGTAAGACTAGCTGCAGATTTTGATAATTATAGAAAAAGACAATCACAAGAAAGAGAGGCTCTTTTAAAATATGGAGCCGAAGACACATTAAAGAAACTTTTGCCTGTTCTTGATACAATAGAAAGGGCACAAAAATCTTTTCAAGAAATTGATGATCCTCAACAGTTAAAAGAAAATTTTGAGGCTATTCAAAAACAATTATT
>CAYZIV010000120.1:0-5106 GCA_964478475.1 uncultured Gammaproteobacteria bacterium
TATTGCGCCTAAGTTATGCGGGTCTTCTACTTTGTCCAGTATAATTAATAGAGAATTGGTTTTATCTTTTAATTTCGATAATAAATCTTTAAAATTTGCATACTCAATCGGAGAAACAGAAGCCGCTATACCCTGATGAACACCTCCTGTTAAGCTGTCCAGCTTTTCTCTGGGGATTTCCTGGGTCATTATCTTGTATTCTCTGGCTTTGCTTATAATTTTTCTTGTTTTTTCATCGTATTTTATGCCTTTTGCGACAAAAATTTTATTTATTCTTTTCGGATTTGCCTCAATAAGCCCTTCTACCGGATTTTTTCCGTATATTATTTCGTTTTTTTCCATGTTTTTTATTCCTTTATATCAGCTGATTGTATTTGCTATATCATGAACTATTATTTTATTATCAAAAACAAATAAAGAGGAGCAAAAAATGGAAAAATATAAGCTGAATTCAGGACATGAAATACCATTACTGGGACTGGGCACATGGAAAGCTGTCGACGAAAAACAACTGTATTTAACCGTTAGAGAAGCAATTAACCTGGGTTACAGGCATTTTGACTGCGCTAAAATATACTTTAACGAGAAAATCATCGGCAAAGCATTGAATGATGCAATAGCGGCAAATGAAATCAAAAGAGAAGATATTTTTGTTACGTCCAAGTTATGGAACGATTCTCATGCAAAAGATGATGTCCTACCCGCTTTGCAATCAACTTTACAAGATTTGCAACTCGATTACCTGGACTTATATTTGATCCATTGGCCTGTATGTTTCAAAAAAGGAGTAGATTTTCCAAATAATACGGACGATTTTATTCCTCTAAACTCCCTCCCTATTTCCCAAACCTGGGAAGGCATGGAAAAAACCATTGAAGCCGAGCTTGTAAAATCAATAGGGCTCTCTAATTTCAGCATTAAAAAAATTGATGAACTATATAATCACTCAAATATAAAACCAGCCGTTAATCAGGTCGAATCTCATCCTTTTTTACAGCAAAACGAGTTGCTGAATTATTGCCATTCAAAAAACATAGCTGTAACTGCATATTCCCCGCTTGGATCTCAGGACAGACCCGAGCACCTTAAATCACAGGGCGAAGTTCCAATACTGGAAAACCCTGTAATAAAACAAATCGCTGCAAAACACAATGCAACTCCTGCACAAATCCTAATTAAATGGCAAATGCAAAGAAATGTCATTGTTATACCCAAAACAACAACACCAAAAAGACTAAAAGAAAACTTTGACTCACAATTTATAAGTCTGGATAACGCAGACATGGCCAAAATTTCTTCACTGGATAAACATCAAAGATATTTAACCGGTTCATTTTTTACCATAGAAGGAAGCGGCTACACTCAAGAAAATCTATGGGATGAATAAATCTGTTTTTATATAGATTTAAATAAATTATGTATTATATACTTTCCTATCATTTATTTTGGAAAATCAGAAATTAAGAAGAAAATTAAGTAAACATATGATAGTATAAATTTAAAGCAAAAACCTCTCTGTTTATGAGTAATTTTTATTGGGCTTGATTTGATTAATTATTAAAAATTGTTATAGCATATTTAAAGTTTGGTATCACAAAAAAAACAATTTACTTATTTTTTAAAAATAAGTATAATAGAAGCAATTTTTAAAAACATTTGTTGTAGCAGGAGTTGAACTAATGGCAAAAGTATTAGTAATTGATGATTCACCGTTCATATTCAAGGCAGTGAAGAAAGCATTGGAACCGCATGGATATGAAGTAGTGGACAATGCCCCAGACGGTAAAGTCGGACTTGAGATGTATGAAAAATACGCTCCTGATCTAATAACGCTGGATGTGACAATGCCTGTAATGGACGGAATTGAAACAGCCAGAGAATTATTTGCAAAAAACCCGGATGTAAAGATAGTAATGCTCAGCGCAATGGGAGATGAAACTCTTGTAAATGAAGCAAAAGAGCTTGGCATTAAGCATTTTGTGACAAAACCTTTCAAGCCAGAGCAGTTACTTAAAACCGTAAACAGTTTAGCGAGTATTTAGTAATGGATAAATCCGAAAAGTTTATGGAATTAACGCAAAAGGCGTTTATAGATGTATCAAATGAATTAATAGCGTGTGATTTTGAGAAAGTTGACAGGTACGTAGCTCAGAGCAGCCACACACTGACTATTGTCATAGGGATCACAGGAAAAAGCAAGGGGCGAATATTACTTGAATGCGACATTTTAACAGCTGAAAAATTTGCGGTAGAGATGAATTTTGGTGATCCACTGGAAGACCCTAAAGATTTATACCTGTATATAGCAGAATTCGCCAATATGGTCTCAGGAAGAGCTGCAACGTATATAAATAATGTAACGAAAAACCGGGAAAAATGGCTGTCACCGCCGACAATTTTTTCCGGAGATAATCTTGAAATAGAGACACCTAATGTTAATTCAAAAGAATTTTATTATTTTGCAGAAGTTGGAGTTTTCAAGCTCGACATAGGTTTAGGAGAATAATGTTATGACAAGTTTAAAAGATCCAATAACAAATGCCTGCAGCGAGCTTTTTGCGACTTTTGGAATTGATCATAAATTTATGTGTGAACTTCCTGAAAAATCATTAAACTCCGCGGAGCGGGTAAATCTTCTTGTAGGCCTAACTCAGGGATTAAAAGGGAACATAGTATTAGGGCTGACAAGAGAATCTGCTTTGGATATTGCATCAAAAATGATGAGCGGAGTGCCGATTACTGATCTTGATATGATAGCAAAAAGCGCTTTAAGCGAATTTATGACAATGTTATGCGGAAGCGCAATGGGTAAAGTAGGAGCCGATGAACAAATAGAAATCTCGCCCCCGACCCTTGTAATGGGGGATAAAGTATTCCTGATGATAAGCAAAGCGCCGTCCAAAAAATTATTCTTCAAAATGGGCGACACAAAATTCAACATAGCTTATTGTCTTGAATAACCTGCAAAATAGGGATGAAGCTTTAGAAAAGATTGGCCTTTCCGGTCTGGAACTAAACAAAAACTCATCCCTTAAATAAAAAAACAGGAATATAAATGAAAAATAGTCACTGCTTTTGTCTTTAAAACCAAATTCCTGTTAAAAAACAAACAAAAATAACCCTGCCCCATAAGACAGGGGGGTTAGTGTTGAATTAATTAAGCTGGAGTTGTGTGCATTGAGCGAATTTGAAGACATTCAAAACACCGAAGAAGATAACGAGTTTCTGGAAGATTTTATCTTAGAAGCAACCGAGCATATCGAGAATATAGAAATGAACGTGCTCATTCTCGAGAAGAAACCGGACTGCGAAGAGACCATAAACACTATGTTTAGATCCTTTCATACGATAAAAGGGCTGGCAGGGTTTGTGGAACAGTCTTTAATAGAACAAATAGCCCATCAGACAGAAACACTGATGGATGGATGCAGAAAAAAAACAATCAAAGCCAATAAAGCCATTGTTGATTCCATATTAATTTCATCTGATTACATAAAAAAAATATGCGAAGACATATCAATAACAAAAGATGAGAATTTTTTAACATCAGTTAAAAATCATCTTGAAAAAGTTGCTGTAATTGAACAAGAAGCCAAACAAAACCCAAAAGAAAACAATTCCGAGCCTATCCCAAAACTGGGAGAGCTTTTGGTTGAAGACAAAATGCTTACAGAAGAGGAAGTTAAACAAATTGTCGATAAACAAAAGAAAGAATATCCTGATTTAAAATTCGGGGAAGTTGCAATACAGGAAGAAAAAGTTAAGCCTAAAGACGTATTAAACGCCATCAGAACCCAACAGACAAAAACATCAGTTTCAGAAGAATATATGAGAATTTCTGCTGAAAAAGTGGATTCACTGGTTGATATGGTGGGAGAACTTGTCATAACACAATCTCTAATAGAACAAACAGCTATTGAACAGCTGGAGGAAGATACTGTTTTTGTTAAAAATTTCAACAGAATGACAAGAATCACAAAAGACCTGCAAAACCTGGCAATGTACCTGAGAATGGTTCCTCTTAAATCAACGTTCCAGAAAATATCAAGAATAGCAAGAGATACAATAAATGAACTTGAAAAAGATATAGATTTTTCAACTTCAGGAGACGATACAGAAATTGACAGAATGGTGACGGAAAGGCTTCTCGAGCCACTGGTTCATCTGGTCAAAAACGCAATCTCACACGGTATTGAGACCAAGGGAATCGTAACAGTTGATGCCTACAATAAAAGAGGCAGTATATACATAGAAATATCCGACAACGGCAAAGGAATAGATACAGAAAAAGTTTATCAAAAAGCGCTGGAAAAAGGATTAATAGATCCTAACAAAGAGTACAGCGAAGCTGAGATTCAGGAATTTATTATGCTTCCGGGGTTTTCTACAATGGAAGTCGCTAATAATATTTCAGGACGAGGCGTTGGAATGGATGTTGTAAAGACAGAAATTTCAAAAATAGGCGGCAAAATTGAGATCCAGAGCAAAAAAGGCAAGGGAAGCACTTTTACATTAAAGATTCCTGTGAATCACGCTATTATGAACGGAACAATAGTTGATATAGAAGGCTCAAAATACATTATCCCGACTCTGAACGTGAAACAAATTGTCCAGCCTAAGCCTGAGGACTGGGTTTACATATGCAACACAAGATCAAGAATTAAAGTGCGAGGCGATGTTATCCCTGTAATTTCAATAGCAAATCTTTTTAATACAGAAAGTGATGAAGAGCCTGTGCTTGTTGTAATACTTGAGCTTGATCAAAAATTTATGGCATTGCCTGTCAGGAATGTAATAGACAGGCGCGAAATTGTAATAAAACCGGCCGGAGAAGAATTCGCTTCACTGGATTTCATTTCAGGGATGTCAATACTCGGTGACGGAAAAGTATCATTAATACTGGACATAGATAACGTGTTCAAAAAAGAAAGGAGCTAGAAAATTGCAAATTCAGGACGGAAAACATTTAACTTTTGTCCTCGGCAGGGAAAATTACGGAATTCCTATCCTGCAAGTCAGGGAAATAATAGGGATGATGGACATTACTGAAGTGCCGAGAACACCTGATTACATTAAGGGAATCATTAATCTAAGAGGAAAAATTAT
>CAYZIV010000121.1:0-5104 GCA_964478475.1 uncultured Gammaproteobacteria bacterium
ATACCTTTGGGCATTTCGTAGGAGATGAAGCTATAAAGAAAAGCGGGGAAGTTTTAAGAAAAAATGCAAGATCAGTAGATATTCCAGCACGTTTTGGGGGAGAAGAGTTTTCAATACTTCTACCGGGAATTGATCTTGATGGAGCGTTAATTGCCGCTGAGAGAGTCAGGTCCTCAATAGGGGAAGTCAAAATTCAAGATATAGAAAAAATAACAGCCAGTATAGGAGTAGCTACATTCTTAAGACATACAGAATCTTTAAGCGAACTACTTGAAATGGCTGACCAGGCAATGTATCGGGCAAAGAAAAACGGACGAAACAGAGTAGAAATAGCCTCCAGAGAAGAGGATATGGACTGGAAAAAGCTTATTATTGATACTTTTTCCGAAATGCTGCTTAATCAAAAAAACCCCGCTGCTTCAAAAATTGTTAAAGAACTCAAATTTTCTGAAGATCAGGAAATTAATTTATTAGAATTTATGTATATGATGCTAAAATCCATTTCACAAGCTTATAATAACTTGTACAACATAAATTACACTGATGAAAAACTTGAACTGCTTAAACTCATGGGCAAAAAAGCAAATATGTCTGAAGAAGAAATTGAAAAATTAAAAATAGCAGCTATGCTGCATGATATAGGCAGTGTTTTAACTTCAGAAGAAATAATTCTTAAACCAGGTCCTCTTACAAAAGAAGAGAAAACTAAAGTTTTAGAAAATCCTATTCTAGCGGCGAAAGAAATATTAAAACCGATAAAAGCCACCGGATATATAGTTAATATAATTGAGCATCACCATGAACACTGGGATGGAACCGGTTATCCAGGGGATCTTTCCGGAACACTTATTCCGCGGGGCGCAAGAATCTTGTTTATTGTTAATTCATTCTTTGCGATGATAAGCGACAGGCCTTATAGAAAAGCACTTCCGTTTAATAAAGCCGTTGAGATTCTTAAAAACGGCGGTGGAACTACTTGGGATACAAGATTTGTTGATATTTTCGTAAATCTTATTAATTCAAAGCAAGAAACATTAATCCCTACAGCGGCAAAACAGGATTAATTCTTTTTAAACTACCTGGCTTCAGGGGTTTTTATGGTACTATATCCAAAATCATCTAACGGTAAAGTTATAGTTCTTTCATAAAAAATATTTTTCCAAAATTTTACAAATTTATTATTTGTTTTAATTTTTTCATCTTTTGTTAAAGTTTTATTTTGTTGAGTTTCAACCAATCTGATGATTTCAGGAGAGTGCCCGTGATTTATAAGATAATCAGGAGAACTCGTATCATCCATTTTTAAGTAATTTAATGGCTTTTCCTCTATAGTTTTTTCTTTTACAACTTTTTTTTCAGTAATTTCTTCAATAGCTTTTACTGAAATATTTGTAAAAAAGCATAAAACAGTAATTAACAATATTGAAAACACTAAATTAAAAGATTTCATAATAAACTCCAAATATTTTGAATACTGATATTATAAGTCTTTTTTATTTATAGTTGAATCCTTTTTTCAATGCAATTTTTTATTTCAACTAAGAATATTATTTAAGTCTTTATCTCCACGACCAGAAAGGCAAATAACAACAACATCTTCTTTTTTTGTTTCAGGCATTAGGTTTTCCAAATAAGCAAGCGCATGAGCCGATTCCAGTGCCGGAATTATGCCTTCAGTTTTTGTCAAAAGTTCAAAAGCATTTAAAGCTTCTTCGTCAGTGATGGGGAAATATTTTACCCGACCGGTTTCTTTTAAGTAGCTGTGCTCAGGACCTACGCCGGGATAATCGAGCCCCGCTGATACACTGTGTGCCTCCTCGATTTGTCCATATATATCTTGCAATACGTAGCTGTAAGAACCATGAAGAATTCCGGGAGAACCTTTAGATAAACTTGCAGCAGTTTTATTAGTTTCAATTCCTAACCCTGCCGCTTCCAGAGCTATTATGTTAACAGATTCATCTTTTAAAAAGCTGTAAAACATCCCCATTGAATTGCTTCCTCCTCCAACACAAGCGAGAAGATAATCAGGTAATCTGTTTTCTTTTTCCAATATTTGTTTTTTAGTTTCTTTTCCGATTACAGACTGAAAACTCCTTACTATCATCGGATACGGATGCGGTCCTACGGTTGATCCGATTACGTAATGTGTGTTTTCAACGTTTGCTACCCAGTCTCGTATGGCCTCACTAGTTGCATCTTTAAGGGTTTTGCTCCCTGAGTAAACCGGTATTACATTTGCCCCTAAGAGCTTCATTTTTTCAACGTTCACTGCTTGTCTTTTTATGTCTTCTTCGCCCATATAAACATCGCATTGTAAACCAAATAAAGCGCATGCAGTCGCTGTTGCAAGTCCGTGCTGTCCTGCTCCGGTTTCTGCTATGATTCTTGATTTTTTCATTCTCGACGCAAGCATTACCTGTCCGAGAGCGTTATTTATTTTATGTGCCCCTGTGTGATTTAAATCTTCTCTTTTTAAGTAAATTTTACCCCTGCTGTAATGTTCAGTAAGTCTCTTTGCGAAATAAAGCGAAGTTGGCCTGCCGGAATAATCCATCATAAGGCCGTATAATTGGTTTAAAAAATTTTCCTCTGCCCAGGCTTGATTAAAAGCTTTTTCGAGTTCAAATAAAGCCGACATAAGTGTTTCAGGAACATATTTCCCTCCAAACTTTTCAAACCTTCCATTTATATTTGGAAATTCATAAGGTTTTTCTTTTTCAAAAAAATGATTCATAATTTATTAATTTAGTTTTTTAAAGTATTACTGCGCCTTCGAGATCAATTTTAATGTTTTTGATTAGCGGTTTTACCCCTATTTCCTGCCAGGAATCATTCAAAATTGATTTAATTTCATCAAAATTATTATTTTTTTCGTAAATAACCATAATACTGGGACCTGCCCCGCTGATAACAGATCCAAGGACATTTGGAATTTCCTGAAAGTTTTCTTTTATCTGGTCAAATCCTGTTATAAATTTACTTCTATAAGGTTGGTGAAGTCTGTCATTAAGCGCGTATTTCATGAGTTCAGTATCTTTCTGATGAAGAGCCTCAATAAACATAGCGCTTTTCTTTATATTAAATATGGCATCTTGTATATCCACTTTTTCCGGCAGAACTGAACGGGAAATTTGGGTTGCAAGTTCATAATCAGGTATACATAACGCAAATTTCCACTCATCAGGCCAGTCAATTTTTTTATATAAAATACTTCCGTCTTCTTCTACAGAAGAAAATACAAACCCGCCAAGCATTGCAGGAGTTGTATTATCGGGATGTCCTTCCACTTCGTTTGCTATTGATAATAAAGCAGCTTCATCAGCCGGATTACCGAGCAGTTTATTTGCGGCTAAAATTCCACCTACTATTACTGAAGCACTGCTTCCTAACCCTCTCGTTATAGGTATATTTGATTCTATATTAATTTTTAATGGGGGAGGTGTCTGTCCCACGTAATTATAGAGCAATTCTACAGCCCTATAAACTATATTTGATTTATCTGTAGGTATAGTTTCTATAGAAGAATTTTTTTCATCATCACCACAATACACATTTATTTCCAGTCCATCAGCAGGATAAACGAGTTCTTCCAATGTTATTTTGTTATATATAGATAAAGCCATCCCAAAACAATCAAACCCGGGTCCGATGTTTGCGGTTGTGGCAGGTACTTTTACCGAAACTTTCACTTATTATATTTCCTTTAAGGAATTAGTTCATTCCCGCTTTGCTGAGGAGCAACCACAGACAATACATAAGGTTTGCTAAAATATTTGTTTGCTGTGTTTATAACGTCTTCAGCTGTTACCTTATTTATAAGATCAGGAAAATCATAATTAAACCCAAATTCTTTGTCAATGACTTGAAATTTTCCTATATTATGGGCTTTGTTTTGATTTGTTTCCTGTGAAAGCATATAACGACCTATAATTTTATTTTTAGTTTCTTCAAGCTCTTCTTCTGTTAAAGATTTGGTCTTTAGAAGTTCTATTTCTTCAAGAAATTTCTTTTTGGCAAATTCAATATTTTTTGGCTCTGTGCCTATATAGAGCAAAAAATGACCTCTATCCAACCTGGAAGAATAAGAACTGCCAACAGAATAGGCAAGACCATGTTCTTCTCTAAAAATTCTGTGAAGCCTTGAGCTTAATCCCCCTGATAAATAATTATCAATTATCCTAAGGGCAGCTAACTCTTCATTATCCGCAACATTACCCACAGGCCAGCCTAATAGCAGCCATGCTGCCTGTGAATCATAATTTAATGTTGTTGTTATGTTATCGGATAATGGAGAAAATTTATTGGAATAATCCAAAGCAGGCATTTCTTTTCCTGATGCGGGAAAAGAATTAAGCACTTTACGGCTTAATTTTTTATGATCAATATCTCCTGCTACTGAAACAGTCATATTTTCCGGAATAAATATTTCATTCCAGTAATTAACTATTTCTTCCCGGGATATTTTTGAAATATTTTCCTCAATTACAGAACCCCTGTGTCCATAAGGATGCTCTTTATAAAGTTTTATTATAAATTCTTCAACCGCTACATTTAGCGGATTATCTCGAGATTTCTTTATCCCGGTAAGGATATCTGTTTTATTTTGTTCAATATATTTTTTCTCAAAAACAGGATTATTAATGATATCTGTGAGAATTTCATAAGCTTTATTAAAATCATCTTTTGTGGATTTTAATGTAATTTCAAAATAATCACCTGCGCTAGTCGGACTTATCGCTATTCCATATCTTTCGATTTCTTTTATAAGCTCCTCATATGATCTGTTTTTTGTGCCATACAAAAGAGTTTTGCTCAACAAATCGGCTGTTCCCGGGACAGGTTCTATAAAATTCCCTCCTTTGAAAAATACGCTCATAGAAATTATTTCATTTGAAGGATTTTGTGTTGTGATTAAAACAGCCCCGTTACTTAGTTTTGTTTTAGTGGAATTTTCTATAGTTTTCGCTTCTGTTAAAACATTACTGACTTCTGTTTCATCGGGTAAAAGTACAGATAATGCCATGCTGGAAAGATCAAGGTACTTTTTTACAGCTTTTTGGATATCTTCTACGCTAATATTTTCTATATATTTAAGATGGTT
>CAYZIV010000122.1:0-5077 GCA_964478475.1 uncultured Gammaproteobacteria bacterium
ATCAAGCATGACGATCTTTTCAGAATCATCAAGCCAGATGAATATTTCATATCTTGCAAGAGCCAGCTTGCTGTATGTGTAAAAGTGGGAGTTTTTAAACGTTTCCGGTTCAGGAAAAACAGAATATATGAATTTGCAGGAGTAAATGCTGTTAAGAGCATCTTTATCAGAATCACTCAGGTCATTATGGAGGATTATAAAATCAGCTTCAAGGTCAGGCGAGTGTTTTTCAATTCCTAAAAGTACATTCCCGACCGCAAACGCCATATTACCGGTAGTACCCAGAACTATTGCCTGTTGTTTTTTGGTCATTGTTTTCACTCATGTTTTTTGCTTATATAATTATATTTAAATCCAGGTAAAAAAGGAAATAATAATAAATGTTTGGGTTATTTAAAAAATTTACTAAAGTGGGAAGTATAAGCGCTTCTGAATGGATTAAAAAAAATCCTGATAAAGGTGAAGAAATACTTGTTTACCCTAAAACAAATGTTGAATATAAGAATCCCAAAACTGCAGATAATGAAATTCATCCTACTTTTATTAGTTCAAAGGAAGAAATACCTCCTTTTTATGTAAGAAAAATTCAAGAAGGAAAATGTTTTACAGGGAATGGATTGGTTTTAAGTCCTGATAATAATCCATTTAAAGAATATACGGTCGAAAAAGAACATCCTTTAAAAAATAAAAGACATTATAAGTTTAATAATGCTGAAAAAATCAATGGCAAAGTTGCGGTTATTGCAACAGATCCACTTAATATAAATTATTTTCATTGGATAATTGAAATCTTTCCACGTTCTCACTTATTAAAAAAAGCCGGTATTGAATGTGATAAATATATAATCAGTTGTTCGAAATCTTTTCAGAAAGAATTGCTAAAATATACGGGAATCCCAGAGGATAAATTTATTCATAATGAGCCAAACAGACTTATTCAGGCAGATGAATTAATCGTTCCGGATATAATCAATAATTCAGTTAAAATTGAAAACGAAAAAGGCTATTATTATAATGCCAAATATCTTCCTCGCTGGATTTGTAGTTTTTATGAAAATTTACTAAAAAATATAGCAACAGCTACAGAATCACAAAGAATATATATTTCTAGAAACAAAGCAGGTTGCCGAAAAGTTCAAAACGAAGATGAGGTGATGAAGTTATTAGATAAATATGGATTTAAAAAGTATTTTCTTGAAGATTTATCGGCCAAAGAACAAATAAATATGTTTTATAATGCAGAAATAGTCATAGCTCCTCACGGTGCAGGACTTGTAAATGTACTTTTTTCTCAACAAAAAACAAAAATTATAGAACTTTTCCCTGAAGATTACCTTTGTAATAACCTTCAGATTATAGCCAAAGCAAAAGGGCTTGATTATGGATATTTAATTTGTAAAAAAGCTAATTTTTCCAAACCTCACAGTTCACTTTTGCTTGTTGAAGATTTAATTGTTGATATTGAAAAACTTGATAAATTATTTAAAATGATGCAAAGATGAGAATTATGTTAAAAACCTATAAAAAAAATATTATACATTTATTAAATACTGACTTACTTAAGGATAATGTACAAATTCCCGAAGAAATAGAGTTGGAAGAAATTAATGCAAAGGAACTTTTATTAAAAAATAAAAGGTTTGACTTAATAATTAAATATTTATATGTAAAAGCAAAAGAAGAAAATATTGCCTGAGACTTTTATAAAACCTTGTATCTTGAGCATATTAAAGTTTTTAATAATTTTTGCGAACCTGATGGTAGTAAAAACTCTCCAGAATCATTTATTACTGCTTTTGACGAAATAATTAATAATGTTAAACAAAACGGTTTTGATAAAAACATAGGATTGATTCCTGTAAATCAATCCTATGACTGTCTTGACGGCGCACATCGTGTTGCTGCTTGCGCTTATTTTAGCCAAAATATTACCGTTGCAAAATTGCACAGTAATTATGATTTTAATTATAAACTCTTTTTAGATCAAAATATGGACAAAGATTTAGCAGATTTGGCAGCACTCGAATATTGTAAATTAAATAAACTCAGCTACGTTGTTAACTTGCATTCCTGCTGTGATTTAAGAAAAGATGATTTAGTTGAAAATATTTTAAATAAATATGGATTTATATTTTATAAAAAAAATGTATTTTTGAACTCTGATGCTTATTTATATACTAAATTAATTTCTTATGGAAAAGAAAAATGGGTAGGTAATTTTGAAAACAATTTTGAAAACCTGAGAATGCACGTAAGTGAATCTTCTGGTACAAACCCACTAAGAGCTTATGTTTTTGTGTGTGATGATTTAAACAAAGTTGTAAAAGCAAAAGAAGAAATAAGGACTGTTTTTAATAAAGGAAACCCAGCTGTTCATATCAATGACAATCATGAAGAAGCTGTTGAACTTGCACAGACATATTTTAACGATAATACGCTACATTTTATTAATTCCATAAAAATACGGGAAAACAAAAAAATAAATGAACAATTGAATTATTTTAAAAAATGGATAAAAGAACATAGTTTAAACATTGATAATTTGTGTGCTGTAGGAAGCTTTCCTATGGGATTGTATAATCTGCGTAAAACTAAAGATCTTGATTTTATTCATCTACAGGAAGAGCTTCCCGACACAAAAAGAGAAGATATATCAAGTCACAGCACAGAATTAAAGTATTATACAAAATCAAAAAATGACATTATTTTCGACCCTAAAAATCATTTTTATTATAAAGGTGTAAAAATTATCAGTTTAGAAGTTTTACTGGAAATGAAAGAAAAAAGGGCTGAATTTCCTAAAGACATAGATGATATTAAATTAATTCAAAAAGTTCTAAAAAATTCAAATAAAAATACTTACTCAAATTTAGCTTATATAAAAAGTTTTATTTTTTCTAAGATTCAGAAAACCAATATAATTATTGGCAGGCATTGGAGATGTTTTAAGTGGAAACCTCATAAATATTTGGAAAATGTATTAAAAGGGAATTTCTAATGAACTGGAAAACATATGTGATGTTTCATAAAGTGTTAAAAGAGGAAAATTATACCTGTGATCCTTCTTTTAATTTTGATAATTACGAATTTATAAGAGCTAATAATCTTTCGCTTGAATATAATCCCGGATTTTTTACAAATATAACAAACGAATTTGATTTCGAATTTTATGATCCCAGACTGCAAAAAGCTAATTATTTTGCTCCTACTGTCATATATCACGCTTATAAAAACAACCTGCATAAGGATTTAGATTATATCGGATTCATTGAATATGACATTCCACTGGTTTTGCCGGATTGCTTTGAAGGTAATTCATTAACAGATTATACAAAAAGCATTTTAAAGCAAAATCAAAGAGTAATAGTTGCTTACAGATATGCACATTCCTTTGAACATCTTTATAATCGAAGCAACTTAATTTTAGGCGGTAAAAATGCTGTTGAACAAATTTTTGAAGATTATAACAATTTCTGGGGAACAAAACATGAACCGCAAGACTTTTTGGAACAAAATCTGGTAACCCAGCAAAGTTTTATTGCTGACAGGGAAACTTTCGATAAAATAATGCAGTTTATTTCATATTTCATTGAACAGCGTCTTGCTGAACGTCCTAATTCATGGAGTTTACCTGCAACAATACTCGAAAGATGTTTTGGTATAGCTATTTTATTAGAGAAGGAAGCTACATTCATCCCGTTAAATCTAAAACATGACAACATGGAATTGTGGAATTACCCTAAAGAGAAAAAACCTAATTTCTTTTCAAGGCTAATAAAAAAAATCTTTTAACAAGTTTTTCTATACTTCTGGTGAAAGATTTCAAAGGACGCTGAGGCTCTGAATAGTCCTTAAATTCAATATTTTTTTCAGGCTCTATTTTGATGGCGTGTTTTTTGGCGTCAGATAAATAATTTTTCTCGGCATATTCTGCCATCATTGCAATAATATTGTATTTATCCAGAATTAAATCCTTAGCTTCCTGAATTTTATCGAATGATTTTTCATAAGTATTTTCTTCAATAATTCGCTCAATAGTTTTAACGGCATCGTCAAAATTATTTATATCTATAATACTAAGACTTTCACTGTTAAAATACTTATGAATATTCGGGCATCCATAATAAATTGGATATGTGCCGGCTAAAAAAGGATCAGCCAGCTTCTCTGTCCAATAATCTTCCGCAGTACAATTTTCAAGAGAAATATGATATTTATATGGAGCAATTACATCCCACTTGTCTTCAAAATCATTTATACCTTGTCCAAAAACATCGATTTTATCCTCGAAATATTCTTTTAATTTCATCACAAACTCATATCTCTGACGATGTCCTTTTGACATTTGTTTGGCAGAGGATATTACAGAAATTAACTTGTTTTTTTCCGGCTTTATAGACTTTAATTCACTGTAACCTTTAGTAAAACCTGCCGTTTGCCCATTAACAATTCGTCTACCTATATACCAGGCTGTCCATTGAAATGTATTGATTATATTTTTATGTTTTAAATCTTTATGATAAGTTGCAACTTTGCCAAACTGTCTTAAAAATTTTTTACAATATTTTCTTATAATTTCAGGTTCTCTGGTATGAAAGATTGTATTTTCAAAAAGGCATTTAGCCGTTTCTGTGTTATTAATGCCGTCAATAACAAACCAGAAATCAAATTCTTCAATATCTTGGTTTATAAAAAACTGACAATTACCCCAGGTAAATGTTTTATCAGGAAACTGTCTTTCTATTGATTCTTGTAAAAAAGGATATGAAACTTTGATTGTAATTTTACTTTTCATTTAAGTGTTTTTATTTCTATTTTTTGTTATATTAACATAAAGCCAATATAATTAAGAAAAATCAGGAATATATAATGATTAATAGTAAGGTATTACAAACTAAAGAAGTTGAATTTGAACCTATAAGTGCAATAGATGGATTTGGCAGGGTTTTTTATAAGGAAGACAGAGTGTTTAGGGGGATATATCCCAAAGGCAGTGAACTTTGTAAAAAAATTTTTGAATCAGGGCTTTTGGATGAGTTAGTTGAAAATAAACTTGTTCCTAAAACTACTTATGCTG
>CAYZIV010000123.1:0-5072 GCA_964478475.1 uncultured Gammaproteobacteria bacterium
CCCAACTATACGGCGATGCTTCATCTATTAATGAATTATATGAACTATATGGATGAATATCTTCAGGATTTGTTGAAAAAATATTTACAGCATCATCTTTTGTACCTGATACAGAAGTACTCTCAGGATTGAATCAATATAAATTAAATGCCTCAGAATGATTTCCTCCTGCTAAATAATCAGGACCAGGTGTATTTTCAGCAATCGTTATATAGTTTCTTAAATTCTGCCCTGCTGTTGTATTTTCGTCAAAAAATTCCATTACAAATTCAGTATGTTCATGTAAATTTTCCTTTATAATATTTTCCTCTTCCAGGTAAGGTAAATGCCTGCCTACTGAAAAATTTGTCATATCTGCTATAGGCTCTTCCCCGTTTTTTGCTTTATCCGCTAAATCTTGTAAAGAAAATCCAACTGCTGATCCAAAACCAAAATCATCTTCAACTTTTTCAAAAACATTAAAACGCTTTATATCAACATCTTGTACACATTGTTCAAAAGGTAAAAAAGTCTGTTCTTCACAACGAGATTTAACCCCTAATTTTGCTGCTTCTTTTACAACTTCTCCGTGAATTAAACCGTCTCTTTGATCACGTACTTTAAAATCATCAATAATTAATAAACTAATCGGTTTTGTCATTTTTTCCCTCTCCCAATTTAAAAAAATATTACCCTATTATTTATATCTTTATAAAAACAAGCATGGCAAAAAAGTTGCCATTAAATTTTAAAATTAATATAAAGAGGTCTTATATATGAAACTTTTCAACTTTTTACAAAAATCTGTTCCCTTAAAATTTGGTTACAAAGAAGCCACACCGTCTTTGGGTAAGGAAATAGCAAAAAGAGAAAACCTTGACTTGAATTTTATTCTCAATCACCTTCCTGACCCTGATGAAATACTTAATAATACCGGTAAAGACATTACCGCTTATAAAAAACTTATGATTGATTCCCAGGTTAGAGCTTGCGTTAACAGCAGAAAAGCCGGAACACTTAGTTTATATTGGGAAATAGACAAGGGTAAACCCCAAACAAAACAAACAAAACTTATACAGGATTTATATAGCGATCTGGACATAGACTCTCTTAATCATGCGATTTTAAACGCGCCAATTTTCGGATATCAGCCTATTGAAGTTATTTGGGGTAAAGTAGGAAATTATATTTTGCCCGTTGATTTAATTCCAAAAAATCAGGAATGGTTTGTTTTTGATAAAGATTCAAAATTACGTGTTTCGACTCTTAGAAACCCTTTTAACGGCGAACTTTTACCGGAGCGTAAATTTTTAACACCCACTTATAACGATATTAATAATAAATACTATAACCCATACGGAGACCGGGTTTTATCTTCGTGTTTCTGGCCGGTGACTTTTAAAAAATCCGGCTTCAAGTGGTGGGTGACTTTCGCGGAAAAATATGGAATGCCATATATTATAGGCAAACTTCCCCGCTCAACCATGGACTCCGACAGGGAAAATATGAAAAACCAGTTAGAATCTATGGTTATGGATGCTGTAGCAGTTATTTCTGACGATGCGCAACTGGATTTTATTGAACCTACAAGCAGAAATTCCAGTTCTGAACTGTACAGTAACCTTATAACAGCATGTGATCAGGCTATTTCAAAAGCTATCTTGGGGCAAACCCTCACTACAGACGGACAAAAAACCGGAGGATCATACGCACTAGGAAAAGTACACGCTGATGTAAGAAAAGATATTGTTTTGACTGATAAAAGAATAGTGGAGCGAACACACAATCAGCTTATACGCTGGATTTGGGAAATTAATTTTAATAACGAAAATGTTCCCCGATTTTCCATGTTTGAGGAAGAAGATGTTAATAAAACTCTGGCAGAACGTGATGAAATACTTGTTAAACAAGGCGTTTGTTTTTCTAAATCATATTATTCTGAAAATTATGGCCTGTCAGATAAAGATTTTGAAATTAATCCGCAACAGTAAAAAAAGGTAAAACTATGAGCTGTTTTAAAATCGATCTTAACCAAATATTACAGCTGATAAACAATATAGAAGAAAAAATTAACGACTTAAGCCCTGTTTTAAGCTCGTTTTCAGCTAATATTGAAAAAAATATCAGTGAAAATTTTTCTCAGGGAAACCCTAATTGGCCTGCTTTATCCCCGACTACTCTTAAATCAAAACAAGGGTCGTCCAAAATGCTTGTTAATTCAGGAGCTTTGAAAAATTCTATCCGAACAAATATAAAGCCTGACGGGATTATTTTAGGAGCTTACAAAGCTTACGCGGCGATCCAGCATTACGGAGGTTATGCATGTAAGGGCAGAAAAACAAAAATTCCAGCCAGACCATTTTTGTCTTTGACCAGTAGAAATTTAGGAGATATTAAAAATTCTATCGCTGGTTACTTGTTGTCTTAGACTTATAATATTTTTTATGTAGTATTTTGAGTTAATCGCTTTTAATGATTGTTTTGATGTCTTGTTACTTTTTTTCTTTTTGTTGCGAGCAAAAAGAAAATAAAGTAACCAAAAAAAGAAAAACCCGCTTTTGAGCTCCGCTTTGCTCCGCCATAATCAACGGCAGAGCCGTTGAACCATCCCATGAAAAATAATCATTTCCCCACGAGGGGGTTTCAGGGGCGTGCCCCTGACTTCTAGCGAAGCGAGCTTTGCGAGCGTAGCCCCGTAGATTTTTCTTTTCTTTTGGTTCTGTTTTCTTTTCTTTTTACTTAAAAAAGAAAAGAAAATGAACAAGCGACAAAACGGATTGAAAAACTTGAAATATTAATTAATGAGACCCTGAAACTGTCTTGAAAACTCGCCATAAACGGCATTACGGGCGGGTAAAACCCACCCTTCAACCTCTGCTCGCTTTCGCAAGTTCAGGGTGACAGAGTTTGTTAAAAACTTATAAATTTAACTGGAAAGATTGCTGCATAAGGCTGAAGCCCTCCTCGTAATGATAGCGGAATTACATAAAAAATATTAATCAAAAACTAGGTTGACACTTTTATATAAAGGAGAAAAACACATGAATTACTTTGAAAACCAATGGGTAGAAGTTTTTCGAGCCGGAGAACAAACAGATTCCACAGGCAGAACCAGAAACTGGAACTCCTCAGATCTGGAAGAAATAGTAAACAATTACAATGCAAAAACACATGAAGCCCCCATTGTAATTGGACATCCTAAAGAAAACGCTCCCGCTTTCGGCTGGGTTGAAGGACTTAAAACAGACGGGAAGGTATTGTTTGCTAAATTTAAACAGCTGGTTCCGGAATTTGTAAATGCTGTAAAAAATGGAATGTATAAAAAACGCTCTATAAGCTTGTATCCTGATCTTACTCTTAGACATGTGGGATTTCTAGGGGCAATTCCTCCTGCTGTAAAAGGGTTAGCTGATATTAAATTCACAGAAAAAGACAGTTTCACTATAGAGCTTGAAACAAGTTCACTAAAAAAAGGACCAGTAAAAATGACAGAAAAAAAATCAAATAATTATTCAGAAATTAACCATTTAAGAACACAACTAAAAAAAGAACAAATGAAAAACAAACGCTCCGAGTTCAAAGAGTTTGTAAACAAGCTTCATTCCGAGGGTAAGATTGTTTCAGAATCTCAAGAAACAATTATAGAACTAATGCAGGCAATGGATGAAGCAGGAAAATTTGAGTTTTCAGAAGGAAAAACAGCTGTATTGGATAAATTCCGCGAATACCTAAAAAACCAGCCTATAATGGTTGAATTTGGGGAAACAGTAAAAGAAGAACCTGTTCAAGCGCATACAGCTTCAGAAAAACTTAATCTTTTAGCGATAGAGCGGGCAAATCAGGCTAAACTTTCTTTCAGTGAAGCATTAAGTTTAGTTCAAGCTGAAAACATTGACCTTGCTCAAAAAGCGGCTCGAGAAATATAGCTTTGTTTAATTATCCTAAATTAATTTCAGGGTCTTTCTAATACAAAAATTCGGGATTATTTCGGAATAGCATTGATTGCAAAATTTCATAAAAATATTTAATTCCCCCGAAACCGGGGGATTTTTAACGGTCAACTATTAAAAAAGGAGATAGAATATGGCATTTCAAAGTTCACCGGTTCTGGATTTCAGTTTTAAAGCAGCTGAGGATCTAAGTAATTACCGGTATCATTTTGTAAAAATCAACACCTCAGGAGAAGTGAGGCTTCTGGACTCGGCAGCGGAAATTCCTGACGGCGTTTTGCAAAACACCCCAGAATCAGGTGAAGAAGCAACGGTTAGAATTTTAGGTATTTCAAAAGTGGTAGCTAATGCAGGTATAAGTGAAGGAACATTCATAAAACCTGAATACGTCAGCGGCACAGACAACGGGAAGGCTCAAGCAGCAACTAGTGATAAAAAGCTTATTTGCGGACGTGTCATAGGCGCATCAAGCTCCGAAGACGATCTTGTAAGCGTTTTACTTACACCGTTTGTGGGTCTAAGTCCCAAGAAAACCAGTATTTCAACTATAACAACAGCAGATAACACAACACTAACAACAGCACAAATGTTAGGCGGGTTTATCGACAGAGAATGCAGCGGCGGAGCCAGAACTGATACAACCCCGGATGCTTCTGATCTTATCGCTGCTATGCCTGACGCTCAAGCTGGCGATTCATTTGATCTAATCATCAGAAACAGTTCTGCTGCTGCTAATACGCTTACAATTGCAGCCGGTTCAGGCATAACTCTTGACGCTGACAATACAGATACAGTTGCACAAGGTTACACTAGAATTTATAGAGTTGTATTAACAGGCGCTGCTACTGCGACAATGTACTCAATCAGCTACTCGCAGCATTAATATTTTAATAACAACAAGAACTACCTGAAAGCAAATGGGGCTTTGTTTAATAATAGTTTAAATTTACTGTCGAATTGTTTTTGTTGTTGGGTATAACTGCGGGTTGTTGCCGATAATATTTTTTATGTAAGTTTTTTCTGTCGTTGCGAGCAACGCGGCAATCTTTTCAGTGACTTGTAATAAGCAATTTAATACGGTCTCTTCGTTTTCTTTCTTTTTGTTGCGAGCAAAAAGAAAGAAAACGAAGCAAAAGAAAGAAA